>JAAVHP010000012.1:300000-577496 GCA_014799665.1 Clostridiales bacterium | reverse complement strand
GTAAAAACGGTCTTGCCGTACTCTGTGCATGTCGCCGGATAATACGTCGCTTCATAGTTATGACCGAGCGGATTTGTATAATTATCCGTATAACTGTCGCCGCAGCGTGTACAGGTATAAACGGTGTAACCGCCGCTCGTACAGGTTGCTACGGTTGTTGATGCAACGTAGTAATGTCCTGTTTCCTCTATCGAGTAATTGGTATAACTGTATCCGCATTGGACACATTCATACTGCAAATACCCCTCGTGAGTACAGCTCGGACTTTCTATCGACTCCATATAATAATGATCGATGAAATAAGGAAAGACAGCACTCTTTGTATTCGATGAAAGTTTTATCGTGTGTTCGCCTTCCTCACGTATCCACGTGCCTTTTGTATATTCAACGCCGTCAAGCGTAGCCGTCCACGACGGTCGATCCCAAGTGAAGTAAACGGTATTATCGGTATCGGACTTAACAAACTCGCCGCTAAGCTCCGCACCGAGCTGTATCGTCTTTTATATTGATATGTATGTATTCGTTACACGTGGGACATCTAATGAATGCGTCCGTTCCGTTATTGCCTTGAACAAGTGTTGTTTTGCAATACGGGCAGCACGCATAATAATAACCTTGCATTATCGCCTTATGTCTTTCTTTTGATGCCCCCATCTTTTGTTTCTCCTAAGCATCATCTATGGTGAACTAAATATTGAAAGAGTATTTAATATAACGCGTTTTTTGCTCGCCGGTTTTGAGTATGGGAATCACAAAACCTTTCATATTGATTGCATTGGGACAGCATTGCGGCTCTAAGCAAAACCCCGCCCATTGATCATACCGACGGCTCTTGCCAGCACACGGCTTGATTGCCCCGCCGGTGTATAACTGCAAGCACGGCATATCCGTAAAGACATCCATATGTATGCCTGTTTTTTTGCTTTCGACATGTGCCGCATGTTCGCTGTTAAGGATAAAATTGTGGTCGTAGCCGTTGGTTGGTTTAAGCTCGGCACTATCGAAGTCCGTGCCAATTCGCTTTAATGATGAAAAATCAAACGGACCTTTTGCTTCCGCTTTTTCCCCTGTCGGTATAAGCTCGTTGTCGGTAGGCGTGTATTTATCTGAATTTATGAGTAGCAAGTTATCCCGACAATCTCCGCTGTTCTCACCGTCTAAATTGAAGTAGATATGGTTCGTCGGATTCCACAGCGTATCTTTGTTGGATATCGCATTAAATTCAATACTCAATGAATTGTTGTCTATGCAAAACTTGACCGTCAACACAAGCCGACCGGGATAGCCATCTTCGCCGTCCTCGCTTATGTATTGCAAGACGATGCTATTGTTATCTACACTTAAAACATCGAAAACCTTTTTATCAAAGCCTACGCCGCCATGTAAATGATTGAGTCTTTCGTTGCGCGTAATGTTGTACTCTTGACCATTGAGCGAAAATTTACCTCTTGCTATTCTGTTAGCCACTCTGCCTATAGTCGCACCGGCGTATGTGCCGCTCTTTATATAGTCGGCAATACAGTTAAATCCGAGCGCAATATCTACACCGTTTACTCTGAGTGCATTTATCCGCGCACCGACCTCGCAAATATCTACTTCTATAGCTCCGTTGCCTATTGTATATAAGTAGACTGCGCGATCATTGATTTTATCGTAAAATTGCCTTTTCATAGTTAGTGTCCAACAAATTATTACTCTTTGTAGCCCTTGGGGTTCTTCTGTTGCCAATTCCATAACGACGCGCACATTTCGTCTATACCGAGTTTTGCTTCCCAGCCGAGCTCACGCTTTGCCTTGCTTGCGTCGGCATAGCACGCCGCTATGTCGCCCGGTCGGCGCGGCTTGATCGAATAAGGCAGTTCTTTGCCGCAAGCCTTATTAAAGGCGTGGATCACGTCTAACACCGAGTAGCCTATACCCGTGCCGAGATTGTACGTGTATACGCCCGACTTAACCGTTTTATCTATTGCCGCGACGTGTCCTTTTGCAAGATCGACTACGTGAATATAATCTCGCACGCCCGTGCCGTCCGGCGTATCGTAGTCGTTGCCGAACACTCCCACTTCTTTCAATTCGCCTATTGCCACCTTCGCAATATACGGCGTAAGGTTGTTGGGTATGCCCTGCGGATCCTCGCCTATAAGTCCGCTCTCGTGCGCGCCTACGGGGTTGAAATAGCGTAATAATACTATCGTCCACTCGTTATCCGACTTGTATATATCGTTAAGCATGATCTCTTGGAAATACTTGCTCGTTCCGTAAGGATTGGTCGTTCCACCCGTCTTGCACTCCTCGTTGAGCGGTAACACTTCGGGATCGCCGTAAACAGTCGCGGACGACGAGAACACTATCTTTTTGCATCCGTGCTTGCGCATAGTATCCGTCAAGACAAGCGTTCCGTAAAGATTATTATTGTAATATTCTATGGGTTTCGCGCAGCTTTCGCCGACAGCTTTTAACCCTGCAAAATGTATTACCCAATCGATTTTATGCTCGGTAAATATCCTGGCCAAAAGCGTTGCGTCACGCACGTCGCCCTCATACATGGATATATTTTTGCCGGTTATCTTTTTTACGCGCTCTATGCTCTTAGGCGACGAGTTATCCAAGTTGTCTATTACGACCACTTCATAGCCCTTGTTTAGAAGCTCTACACATGTATGCGAGCCTATATATCCCGCGCCGCCTGTTACCAAAATTTTCATCAACAATTGCTCCTTATAATTTCTCGACCGTTATGCCGTCGGATATGTCCGTTGTATATACCTCGGCGGTATACCCCGTCGCTGCCTTATACTCTTTAAGTACGTGCGCGACAAAATCGTCTTTTTTGTCCGTCTTTACAAGCGAAACCGTACAGCCGCCGAACCCACCGCCCGTCATTCTCGAACCCAAGCACGCAGGGTGACTTTGTGCCGCCGCGGCAAGCGCGTCGAGTTCCTCGCCCGTAACCTCGTATAAATCCCTTAACGACGTATGCGAAGCATTAAGAAGTTTCCCGAGCGTAGTCATATCTCCCGCCTTCATAGCTTTTGCGGCGGCGTTTACACGCTCGCATTCTTCCACTATGTGCTTTGCGCGGTTATATATAATAGGCGTAAAAAGATTTTTAAGCGCGCACAGTTGTTCCGATTTTACTTCGGCAAGACAGCTTACGTTCAGTTTGGTTTGTAATATTTTGAGCGCTTCCTCGCTTTCTTTTCTTCGCTCGTTGTATTTACTTTCGACAAGGTTATGCGGTTTTTTGCAATTTATAATAACCAGCGAACAGTCGCCCAAATCGAGCGGAACGTACTCGCAGTCGAGAGTATTGCAATCGAGCAACATAGCGTGGTTTTTCTTTCCGCACGCCGAAGCGTACTGATCCATTATTCCGCAGTTGACGCCCATATACTCGCGCTCTGCTTTTTGCGCGGTCAGAGCTATTTTAACATTATCTATTGGCGTTCCCGTGATGGCGCACATGGCGGCTATGGTCGAAGTTTCTATTGCCGCCGAGCTAGACAGTCCGCTACCGAACGGCACATGACAGTCTTGAACCATATCTACACCGACTATTTTGCCGCCCGCTTTTTGCCACATAAACAGACTGCCCGCCAGATAATTTCCGTAGTCCAGCTCGTAATATTTATCCAACCTGTTTATATCCAAAGATACGGTGAAATCGAGCGTTGTCCACCTTATATTTATCTTGTCCGTATTATTCGGTCTAATGTACACCGTGTTATTAAGCCCGAGCGCCGCAGGAAACACCTTGCCGCCGCAATAGTCTATGTGCTCGCCTATTATGTTCACTCTGCCTGCGGCAGTCACTTTGTATTCGTATTCTTTTTCGCCTATCATATCTCAAACCCCGCACTACTTAAAAATTCCAACATATCCTTTTCGTCTTTGAACACCGCCGTATTTTGCAGTATCCTGTAACAAATACTGCCCAATTCCTCTTGCATGGCGGCATGAACGGTTTTGAACTTTCCACTCTCGTACAGCTTCTTCGTTTCGTCGTACACGAGCTTGAACTGTGCATATTCGGGCGGTAGCGGCTTTTTATGTTCAATAAACTTTTCCAGTTCGGCAAGCTCGCTTTCCAGCCTTCCCGGCAGTATGAACAAGCCCTGCGCTTCTATTAAGCCTATACTCTCTTTCTTTACGGAATGGTATTCGGGATGAGCGTGGAACACGCCGTCGGGATACTTTTCGCTCGTTATATTACTGCGCAGTATAACGTTCATTTCGTAGCCGTCCGCGCTTTTTACGACAGTCGGACTTACGGCGTTATGCACGCCGTTTTCGTCCTTTGCTATGATGCCGAGCGCGGGATCGTTGTACTCTACCCATGCTTGCCGTATTCTATCCGCTATATCTATAACCTCGTTGCGGTCTTTGCTTTTTATCCGTATGACCGTTCCCGGCCAATCGAGTATACCTGCCGTTGCGGTCGGATACTGTTTGTCCTTTACTTCGGTTTTTATCTTCGCCTTGTGTAGCGGCAACACCTCTCCGCCGCCTTGGTAGTGATCGTGTGCAAGCACGCTACCGCCTATCCTCTGTAAAGCCGCATTACAGCCTATAAAGTAGTGCGGGAAAAGGTCTACAAAGTCCATTAGGTTTTCAAGCGTTTGTCTGTCTACGTGCATGGGGGTATGCTCGCAGTTTACTGCGATTCCATGCTCGTTGAAATACCCGTACGGCGAATACTGCCAAAACCATTGTTTGCCGCCGAGCGTTATAGATACCGTGCGAAGATTGCGCTTGTGCCTTGCGCCGTACCCTTCGTTCTCGCGACAAATAACGCACTTGGCAAAACCGCCGTCCACGCTGTTACCTGCTTTCGCTTTGTTCGGGTCTTTGAATTCGGGCTTCGCTTTATTGATGGTTACGGTAAGTCCGTTGCTTGCGTCGAAGCGGGGGTTTTTATCCAGCTCGTCGCGTTTAACGTACTTGTTGCTTACACAGTATCTGTAAAACCAATCGGTCGCGGCTTTACTGCCTTTGGTTTCGAGAATATCCTTAAAACGCTTATCTATTTCGGACGGCATGAGTGACAGCGCGCCGAAAACGGCGTCCTCGTCGTCGAGTTCGAGCAGCCTGTTCTTGACGTACATTTCGTCGCGCGTGTCAAGTCCCAAACGCTCTTTCGCGTATTGTATTAAGTCTTGTATTTGCCGTAGGTCGGTCATAGTAAGTCCTTTAAGGTGTCGGTTACACTGTCCTTAAAACGTTGTATATACGCCGTAATGTACTCGGCTATATCTATTGTATCATTGTGAATGAGCGGAGTCAAATCCATAGCGTAGTTTAACGCCGTGTATGTATCGCACGAATGGCTTTGCCCGAACGTGGCGTTAGCATTCCGTCTGCCCTCCACGGCAATGTCATACCGTTTGCCGCCGGCTATCTGACTGTCGAACACGGAAGATAAAGCTCTCGCAAGGTTTTGATGGCGACTGCAATCCATAATTATTTTTTCATCGTCGTTGAGCCAATCCAAGTCACGCCACACTTCACAACCGTAAACCTTTTTCGGTTTGTCTTTGTCGTCGAGCCGGCGCATTGCTTTAATGGCTTTAACTGCCGTTGCCACGTGGGTTTCGTGCTTATCCGCGAGGTTATGGATATACACGTATTTGGGCTTTGTCGATTTTAATATTTCCACATAATCGTTTATAACGCTTTCGTTATTTTTATCCTTTACTTGCGAAGAAGAATAACCAAGTAGAATTTGCGCGGTGTATTCGCCTACAGTCGCCGCTTTCTTTTGCTCGGTTATGCGTATTGCTTTCATGTCCTCGTCAGTGTAATTTGCATACAAGCCGTTTCGAGGAGATCCCGCGCCGTCGGTAGTTACCACGCCGCAAAACCATTTGTCTTTGCTTCCAAAGCATTCCGCCATGGGACTGAACGCCATAAACTCTATATCGTCCTGATGCGCAGCGATACAGAGGTGTGTGGTACGGCTTATAGCTTTTGTTTGTTCCGTTCCGTCGGGTATGTATTTTATTGCTTTATCATTCAATTTCATAATCTGCTCGCCGCCTCTTGGTCTAATATTACAGTACAGTCCTTGTGGTTATACAATATGCTTGCGGGCAATTCCTCGCTTGGTTTACCGTACATAAGTTTCGACACTATTTCGGCTTTGTTCAGTCCGTTTGCGAGCACGATTATCTTCTTCGCTTGCATTATGCTTTTCAAGCCCATAGTGTATGCTTTTCTCGGCACTTCGGATATATCGTTAAAAAGTCGTGCGTTATCCTTTATTGTACTTTCGGCAAGTGTCACTACATGCGTCGTACTCTCGAAGCTTGTCCCCGGTTCGTTGAACGCTATATGTCCGTTACTGCCCAAGCCCAATAGTTGTATCTCTCTCGGGAGCTTTTCGAGTATTTCGTCGTATCGCTCGCATTCGGCTTGTTCATCCGTTGCTACACCGTTTTCTATGTAGGTGTTAGCTATGTCTATATCTATATGGTCGAATAGATTCTTCCGCATGAAATACGCATAGCTTTGGGGGTGTGTTGCGGGTAGCCCTTTGTATTCGTCGAGATTGACGGTGCGAATATTCTTATAGCTTGTCCCGTTCTCTTTGTGGTCGGCAATAAGATTTTTGTACAGTCCGAGCGGTGTTGTTCCCGTAGCTAAGCCCAGAACGGCGTTAGGTTTTTGCCGAACCGTTTCTATTATTATCCGAGCCGCTTTCTCGCTAAGCTCGTCGTAGTCTTTTGTTATGATTATGTGCATCGATTTATCCTTTGAAAGAAAATACTATATTACCCTTGCCCTTTTTCGGCGTTCTGTATTTTTCGTGCGGCAACGGTCCGCATGCGCCCGTGCCCAGCCCGCTCATGCAGTAGTCGGCGCATAAATACGTGCCGTCGCTCGTCGGCAGCTCGTAGTCGTGCTTTGCGCTCTCTATCTGCTCGGCGCTATACGGCAAACACGAGAACGAGTTCATGCCCTCTACTCTTACTACGTGCTGTCCGTCGCTCACTTCGGCGTAGTTGGACAAATAATGACTGCCGCACTCCTGCGGCTTTACGTAGTGTTTATATTGGTCTTTTACACATCTTTCGTATTCGCCCTTGAATGCGTATTCGTACATATCCGAATACGTTTCGTCGTCGCCGTACGCGTTGTAGCGAAGTTTATCGAAAGACTTATCGAGCTTTAACGCAAAGCCTATCCTCGGCAAAAACTCAAAGTTAACTACATCGGTCTGCTCGTAGCCGAAAGCTATACTCACGCCGTTATCCGAGAATGTGTATTTTATCTTGCCTTTGAGTATCGGTTTAAGACTGTCGGCAGACATGACAATATCGAACTCGACGGAATTGTCAGTTACTACATAATCCCTTACATACGGTCTTGCATACTTCAAGAACAGCGCGTTCCACTTGTTTTTTATATACATGTCGTTGTCTATCGGCGCGCGCCAAACGTTGAGCTTTATTCGCCCGTATTCTTTTCCGTTTGCTTCCGCCTTTTCTATCTCGCCGCATTGCACGTCTATTTCGTACTTGTTCTTGCCCGCGGTGACGCTCAATAAATGCCCGTGTTGTTCGGGCTTTATTTCTACGGGTTTGAATTCGCTTTGCTTTTGATTTTCCGTCAAAAACTGCGCGTGCGCTACTTCGTTACCGTCTACGCTGTAACGCGCTTGTATATCACCGTTCGTAATCTTTATGCTTATGCACGAGCGCGGCGATATGCAAACGCTTTGAGTTTTGCCGTTTATATCGAGCTCGCCCGTTTCGGTCTTAAAGTAGTTTTTGTTTGTTATTATGAGTGTGTCGTCCTTTCTCTCGAATTTAAGCGGTTGGTAATAATACTTCATTTGCTTTGTGCCCGCTTTTATCTTTCTGTCGGGCGAAACTATTCCGTCCACGCAGAAATTCCCGTCGTGCAGATACTCGCCGAAGTCGCCGCCGTACTTAAAGCCGTTCCCGTACTTTACGCCGTGGTCCGCCCACTCCCATATAAAGCCGCCCATGAACCTATCCGAGCTTTCCATTATATCCCAATACTCTTTCAGCCCGCCCGGACCGTTACCCATGGCGTGAGCGTACTCGCATAATACAAGCGGACGCGTTTCCTTTTTATCGTTTATGTAGTCCTTCGTCATCCACTCCGGATGCGGGTACATTCTGCTCACCACGTCCATGCCTGCGGCGTAATATTCGTCGGTGTTGCTTATGCTCCAAATGTTTTCGTAGTGGACGGGTCTATTATCTATCTTTCTTATCTCTTTCAGTGCGGTCTTGAAATTAGTTCCCCAGCCCGCCTCGTTGCCGAGCGACCACATGACGACGCACGAGAAGTTTTTATGCTCCTCGACGTTGCATACATTGCGCTCGACGGTGCTCCGCTCGAACTCTTTATTGTCGGCTATTAGCTTATGGAATTCCCCGTCGTAGCCGCCGTAGCAGTTTACGCTACCGTGACTTTCGAGATCGGACTCGCTCATCACATACAGTCCATACTCGTCGCACATTTCGTAAAGCAAAGGGCTCGACGGATAATGCGATGTGCGTATTGCGTTTACATTGAGCGACTTCATTAAGAGTATGTCGCTTAACATATCCTCTTTGTTAACGGCATAGCCCTTTTCGGGGTGCATGTCGTGACGGTTTACGCCTCTGAATTTTATGGGCTTACCGTTAAAGAGATAAATGCCGTCTTTTACTTCGCTAGTGCGTATGCCCACGCGGTTATATATAACTTCGCCGTTTGCGGATAAAGCCATATCATAGAGATAGGGCGTTTCGGCACTCCACAGCTTTGCGTTTTTTACGGTAAAAGTCGCCTTTTCTTTCGGTTTTACTTGCTTTTGCTCGCCGTTGAAATCTACCGTTATTTGTATATCGCTCTTATTCGTTACGGTAACAATGCCGTCGTTATCTTGTATGCTCGTTTCTATCTTATAGTCGGTAATGTGCTGCTCGGGGCGGCGCAATATATACACGTCACGGAATATGCCCGTGAACCGCAGTTTGTCCTGATCTTCGAGATAACTGCCTTTATTCCATTTGAGCACTAAAACGTCTATTTTGTTCTTGCCCGCTTTAACGTACTCTGTTATATCGAACTCGCTTATGCGGTGGGATATTTGACTGTACCCGACCTCTTTGCCGTTTACGTAAAGATAAAACGCACTGTCCACACCCTCAAATACTATGTACGTTTTATCCGTCGTTTTCTCGCAGTCGAAATAGCGCGTATATTGATACGCGGGATTTTTCGCGGGCACGTGCGGTGGGTCGAACGGAAACGGGAAGCGCGTATTCGTGTACTGAAAATAGTCGTACCCGTAATACTGCACACAGCTCGGCACGGGGATTTCATTTGCCCCGTCGAAATTGTAAAAGTCGTCGGGCACGTCGAGAACGCTGTCGTACGCCGTTATTTTCCACGTGCCGTTAAGCGATGTAAAACGACTGCTGTCCTCGCGGTCGTAAGACTTTTTGTCGCTATCTGAAAACGGCACGTAGTAGCTGCGTGCGAGCTCTGTGTTTACGCTTTGCGTTTGTTTGTAATAAGGTTTTAGCATGATATATCTCCCAAAATTGCAGAAGGGCTTATTACGGTAAAAACGGTAATACGCAGTTTACACGCTCCGTAAGGATACAATTTTATAAGTGTAGGATAGTCGAAGAATTCTTGCTGTCCGTTCGGCGGCGGCGTAAATACATAATGTCCCGATTCGGTGTGTTTAACGCCTTTGTATAAATCCGTCGTCACTTCGATCTCGTTTACTTCGAGCAACCGTTGACTTTTCGCCTCGTATGCGTAAACCTCCAAATGCGGCAAATCCTGATCCAAATCGAAGTCGCGCCCGTTGCCGTCTATAAACCGTGCCGGCGCGTTTTTGTCTATAGCGTAGTTCCATTTTTCGGTAGGATACATATTGTACGCGGGGAACTCCGCGGAAGAGCGCGGCTCGAGCTTGTCCACCTCGCGTCGTCCCTTTTGCCCGAGAGAGTACACGAGCGCGCCCTTTTGAAAATACACCCCGCCCCGCGTTTGCACTTTGCTTATGCTCGACGAAAATGACAGGCGCACCGAACATTCGGAGTATATCTCCAAGTCGACAAAACCGTCTTCCTCTTTTGCGTCTACTTCTTTTCCGCCGACCGTAAATTCGTACCTATCCGCCCATTCGGGGATACGCAATTTAAGCTTGAAACATTTTTCGGTAGCTATATCGAGAGTTATACTCTCTCCGAACGGAAAATCCGTTCTTTCCATTATGCGAATATCTTCGAATTCGTAATCAGCATCGCAAAACAGCGCTATATAAACCTCGTCGCCGTAACGCTTTACGCTGTTTAGAATATAGTTGGGCATGAAGCGGTTGACGTTACCCGGACAGCACTCCGTCCCGGGGTTCGGGCGGTAGCTCATCCACTTACTGCCCTTATAGAAATCGTTATGATTGGATCTGTTATCCGCTATTATCTGATTCGCGCACGAGAAATACTGCAAGCCCTTGAAGTTTTCGAGCACGCTCCCCATACCCGCATTGAACACGCACTTTTCGAGTTTATCCGCATAATGCGCGTTCTTCGTCGCGTCGAACATATACCCCAGCGACCATGTATAATCGGATATATCGCACGTTTCGTAGCTGTGCATATAATCGTCGGACACGGTGAACTCGTCGCTGCAAAGACACCCCGACGGCAACATGAAATACTTATCGATCTTATCGAACGCCGCGACTGACGCGTCGAGATATTTCTTTTTGCCCGTATACGTAAACAGTATCGCACCGAGCTTACCGTACTCGTTATACGTGACCCCGTGAGAGAACGGCTTTTTGTCGGACATTGCCACCCTGTCGCAGTTATCGTCGATACAGGTGCGGTTGTAATCGTTATAGTCCGTTTCGGCGAGTTTGAGCAATTTCTTATTGCCCGTTTTGCCGTACAGCCACAGCATTATTTCGACGTTCATAACGTCGCGAAACCTGTTATGCCGCGCCGAACAGCTCAAATAGTGATTTTCGAGCGCGCGTAATATTTTTTCGTCGTCGTTATATTCATAGAGCGCCATGCACGCACGAAAGAAAACGACGTACGCCCAGCGGTTCCAGCCGTCAGTTTCTTTCATGAACTTCGGTCCCAAAAAGCCGTAAGTATCGGGTTTGTTCAGCACCGAATAAATTATACTCGACGCTCTTTCGATAACGTCTTTATCGTCAAGTAATATGCCGCAACGGACATACCCGTCCAACCAATATGCGGTCTGCTCGTACACCCACCAAGCGGGATTGCCGTCCTTTTCGAGCATGATATCCGTGCCCCATATCTCGCGGTCGAACGGATATCCCGCCTGCTCGATATGCCCCGTAAGCCCCTTGAGCTGCCGATGCAAAAACCGCTCGAAAAAGCCACGCGGAGTTATTTTGGGCTTATTTTCCGAAATCGCAAAATTCATTAACGCACGCTCCTACCGTTTAATTGTATAAATCTCGATTTGCGTTATTTGCGCCGCACCCTTAAATGATAAAACGGCGTCGGGAGTCAGCTCCGCTACGAAAACGCGCGAATCCGTTTTGCCGTCGGTGCCCTTTATTAAAAGCGTTTGTATCGTTTTGCCGCCCGAGATCACAAATAATTCTTTTTGCGCCAAAGCGTCGCCCGAACACGAGTACGTTATTTTGACGGCATACTTCCCGATCGACGGTATGCCGCCTGCACATTGCGCCCCATCGCAACGAGTGATAAGTTTACCCGTCGCCACATCCGTTATTTCGCTTTTTCTGTTAGCCTTGAATGAAAGTGAATCGATTGCGGCACAAGCTATGTTTTTCGCGCAACGCTGAAGCTCGCCAACCGTCAATCTTCCTTCATTTAGTGCCTCCGACATATCGTCGGGATACACCGAAGCATCGTCCGTGACCATATACAAGTCGTTCTGCGCCCTTACCATAGCCGCTAGATTGCATCTTGAAAACGTTCCGTTATATAGATCGTCCGTGGTCGTCCACCAATCGGTCATCACTACTCCGTCATACCCCCATTCGTTTCGCAGGATAGTCGTTATAAGATCGTAGTTGCTCGCCGCGGATATACCGTTTATACGGTTATACGATGACATGATATATTGCACACACCCGTTTTTAACCGCTATTTCAAAGCCCTTTAAGTATATCTCGCGAAGAGCCCTTTCGCTCAAAACCTCGTTCTCCTTGCCGCGTTCGAGCTCTTGCGAATTTACAGCGAAATGCTTAAGCGTGCATCTTACGCCGTTGTCGTAAAAGCTCTTCGTCACCGCTGCGGCATTGACGCCCGTCAATAACGGATCCTCAGAGAAATACTCGAAATTGCGCCCGCCAAGCACATGCCTGTGTATATTCATACCGGGCGCAAGCGCTATATCCAAACCATAGCTGCGAAGCTCTTTTGCGA
The DNA here is from genome assembly GCA_014799665.1 of Clostridiales bacterium. Taxonomy (NCBI): domain Bacteria; kingdom Bacillati; phylum Bacillota; class Clostridia; order Eubacteriales; species Clostridiales bacterium. The sequence continues at coordinate 565,086 of JAAVHP010000012.1, read as the reverse complement.
AAATATCGAAAACATCGTAAATCTTTTCGGGCGACCACATGGCGGCGAGCAATGCACCCGTCGGAATACAAGTAGAATAACCGTTCCCTTCGGCGATACGAACGCCGCTCGGACCGTCTACGGTAGTAATAACGGGCATACCGCTTTTATTCCACACGTCCATAATCCCGCCGAATGAGCTCGCCGTTCCGCTTACCGGCGCTTTGGGACTCGACATTCCCTCGCCGCGCATGAGTAAGCAAAGCGATGGTGCGTCAAATTGCGCTATATATTCGTTCACGGTGTGTTCACCGCTTGCGACGTCACTAAGCGATATACTCTTTTCGCCGGTTATTTCGATTGTAGGCGGCAACTCGCTATCGATGCGCGATTTAATATCGTATGCCGCGAGCGGCGTTTGCTCGTATATGGGTGTTACGCCATCTTTTGTTGTGATCCTCTCGAACTTCTCGACCGGAGCTGCGGCTTGCCGACATTTTTTAACGCACGACGTTTCCGGCAAGCAAAACGCAAAAACCTTCTTTGCCGTTCGAACGTCACTGCCGACGTAAAAACCGTACTCGCCTTTTTCCAAAACATAACAGTTCGCAAAGCCGCTTTTGCCGCCGTCGTCGTACGACGCAAGCGCGTCGATTTCTATCTCCATTGTTACGGTTTCGCTCTCGCAGGGCTTTAACGGTTTTGTTTTTTTAAACGCGACGAGCTCGCGGGCGGGCTTACCGAGCTCGCCCTGCGGTTTTTCGACATAGCATTGTACGACATCCTTGCCAAAATAATTCCCCGTATTCTTAACGGTGACTTGTATTACTGTTTTATCATCCGCTTTTTTCGCTTTGATGTCCGTATATGCGAATTTTGTATATGACAGTCCGTACCCGAACGGATATAAAACTGTGTCTTTTGCGAACGTCTCGAAATATCTGTAACCGACATAAATATCTTCGGTGTGAATATTCTTCTCTTTTCTGCCGAAACGGTCCGCCGCAGGATAGTCGGATAAATTCTCGGCTATGGTATCGGCAAGTCTGCCACTCGGGTAATACTTACCGACAAGCGTTTTTGCTACGCCGGAACCGCCGTCTTGACCGCCTTGCCATACGTACGCTACCGTACCGACGTTGTACTTCTTTACCCACCGCATGTCTATGATATTGCCGACGTTCAGCAACACGCAAACACGCTTAAAATACCTGCAAACGAGCTTTATCGTATTTTCTTCCTCGTCGGTAAGATAATATCCGCCCTTTTCGGGCTTTAAGTCGAAACTCTCGCCGCACATGCGTGAAATAACTATTATCGCCTTGTCATTATCCTCCGACAGCGTTTTTACGAAGCTTTCGTCGAGCGACGCTTCCTTTTGCGACTGCGGAATTTCCCAATTATCCCCGTTGTCGTACGGGTATGCACCTATATGCTCTCGGTAATAATTCTCAGTGCGAGCGTCGATGTTTACGAGCTTAATAAGTTCATCGCCAATGTTCGTTACGTACGGACAAACGACAAGTCCGCCCGAGCCCGAGCCGCTCTTAATATACTCAAATTGCGCTCTGCCGAAAACGGCAACTCTGTCGTTTTTCATAAGCGGCAAAGTCCCGTCGTTCTCCAACAGAACAAAGCCCTCGGCAACCGCGCTTTCGCAGATGCTTTTATTTTTGTTTGAGTTCATTTTTCGCTCCCGTTCATAAATAATGTTTTGCCGTTTTTTAGCCGAGACTGCTCTGCGGCAAACGCAATTTCGTGGCTTTGTACCGACCTCGAAATATCCGTTATGGAAAATGGCTTAACGCCGTCTTGCACATAGGAGATAAATTCTTTTACAATGCCCACGTCTCCACCGCCGTGATGAGCATAGCCGCCGCTTACTTTCTCTACTTCTATCGTTCCCTTTTCGCCGCCGAACTTTTCATATGCTATATTGCCGTCGGGCAACGAATAGGCTTTGCCGTCCGTAAAGTACACTACCGAATTACGACATATATTCTCGGAAAATGCCGTTGATAGAAGCTGCGCGGTAACGCCGCCGTCAAACAGCATATTTACAGTTTGATGATCGCAAACATTGTTGTCGCAACGGTAAACGCATCTTCCGTAAGGAGTATGCGTATTACCGAGCGCGGCGCAGATTTCCTCGGCAGTGCGTCCCAAATTCGCATGAGCAGCAAGACCTGCGCATTTTTCGTATTCCGCATTTGTGTACAGCTTGAAACAGCTATACTTACACTCCTCTTTCAGCGGACAGTCGACGCACCGTGCGGCAGAAGATAGCGGCGCTTTGTCGGGCTTGAACTCATACAAACCACCCACCGAAGATACCGATAAGCACGGTCTGTCCAAAAACCAACATATTATATCCAAATCGTGACAGTTTTTCGCAACGATAAGCGGCGTGGAAACGTCGGTATTGCGCCAATTTCCGCGCACATAGCTGTGTGCGAAATGGTAGTAGCCTATTTCTTCGGTAAGCGACAGCGAAACTACGTCCCCGAGCTTTTTACTCTCGATCAGTTCTTTAAGTTTAATATAGATCGGCGCGTAACGCAAGACATGACATACGACGACCTTACGACCCGTTTGGATCGCTTTACGCTCAATACTCTTACACTGCTCCAAAGTTAAAGCTATCGGCTTTTCCAAAAGAATATCGTAGCCGAAATCGAGCGCGCGCATAGCTTGCTCGTAATGTAAGCCGTCCATAGTAGATATTACGAGAGCGTCGGCTATTTTGCCGCGCTTAAAGAACTCGGATTCGTCGGTAAAAAATCCATTCTCGCTCACGCCATATTTTGCGGCAAGCGAATATTTATCGGCGTTAATGTCGCACACGGCGACTAACCTAGCCCCGTACTCGTTGATATAATGAGCGTATACGCTACCGCGCCCGCCCAGACCGATTATAGCAAAATTCATAGCGACCTCAATAAACGTTTATACCGAATATCGTAATATATTTTGCGCCGTACGTTTCATACGCGGTGATCGCGACTTTGTCGGCAACAACGCCGCCCGTTTCGTGCACGGAAAATCTTTTTACATTATTGTCCGTAATTGAACTATACACTTTCTCGCCGTTAAAGTAAAGCGATACCGAATACTTTTTAACGAGCTCTGTGGGATAGGGGCGCTGACGGTTTCTTATCGCGTCCGATATCGTTATCGTAAGCTCGTTCGAATAATCGCTGTCGAACCGCACCGCCACTTGGGTCACCTTTCGCGGCTCGCCTAACTCGAGAGTGATGGTTTCGCCGTTCGGGCCTATTCCGTCCGAACGGTAACAATGATTTTTTCCGTTCTCGTTTCTGTAAAATCCGTCTGTAACGTTCTTCGGCTCGTAATCGGACTTAAATGAGCTTGCCGACACGAACGCCGATCGCGCCGCGTCGAATTCGTCCGTGTATTCTACACCCGGTAAATAACAATCGTCACGCATGAGCAGGCGACGGAGCTCTGCCATATCGTCGTTCAACTCTCGCGGCGAACATCGCTTCTTTACGCACAATGCCGCCGCAGTGCCTATCGCTTGACCGATAACCGCACACGTGCCCATTACGCGCGACGACCCGAACGCCAAATGCGACGCGCTTATGAGCCGCCCACCCAAAAACAAATTTTCGACGTTGACCGAGTACAGTGAGCGGTACGGTATTCCGTAAACGTCGGGAACGTTGAAATACGAAGTCGGCGCGGCAGACACGTTTATAAGTCCGCCCGGCACATGCATATCCATATTCCACCCGCCGTATGCGACGGTATCGGCGAAATGCCCGCCACTCAAAATATCCTGTTCCTTGAGCACGTAATCGCCTATAAATCGTCGGCTTTCGCGCTTTGCGGGGTACGATCCAATCCAATCGAGCGCATAGTTATCCGCGCCGTGATCGCCGCCGTTCTTTATATGATCCCATACACCGAACAACATTTTGACGAGCTCGTCGCGCACGCTCTCGCAATCGGATATAATATCGTCCTCCCCGTATTCAATCCACCAATATCCCGAGGTTATATGACTGTGGTCACGACAAGCCAAATCGCTTTCCGAATACTCGTACGCCCGATCGGGTTTTACGAAAGAAACTTTGCACCCGACGTCCTTTGCCGTAAACATCAACGACGCGCCCATCACCTTACAGTCGGAGCGCTCGGGTGCGTCGGGCTCGCCAAATACCTCTTTACCTTCTCGTCCGTACATAAATTTCGCGCCCGACTTATAGGCGACCAAGCCGTCGCCCGAAGCGTCGCAAAAACAAAATGCCGAGATATCAAACACCCGTTCGGTCGTCGACTGCATTACGAGTACGCTCGTTATGCTGTCAGCGTTTGTTTCTACTTCATAGGCGCGCGCATTCAGAAACAGGTCTATATTCGGTTCGCTTTTTACGGCGTCGTAAAGAACGTAATCCCAAGCTTCAAACGAGTGCAAAGGATTTGTAAATCTGTTTTTCAGAAGCAGTTCCTCGACGATCCCCGATTCGCGCGCGTTCGGTCTGTGACCATGAATATCCGCACCGCAAACGTGCATCTTGACCTCGCTCGACGAATTGCCGCCGAGCATAGGTCTATCCTGAATAAGTCCTACCCTAACGCCGTGTCGCGCCGCGGCAATCGCGGCACAAACTCCCGACAGCCCGCCGCCGATAACGACGAAATCGTAATGTCTTTGTTCCATAAGATACCTGCCGATAGCATGAGCGAAGCCTCGCTGTCGCAAAGCTCCGCTCACCCTTTTCGTTATTGATTTTTTGCCGATACTCTATTCGGTCGGCTTCATCCAAATTGCCGTTTCGTAGAATTTGAGAACGTTTTCCGTGTAAACGAAGCTACCTTTGCCGCTTATACCGACCGCAAAGCTTTCCGTCATGTCGCCGGCGTTGCCGGTTAAGCCGTTAAGCGAGCTTCTGCTCAAAGAAGGCAAATCGTTGGTATCTTGTGCGTTCACGGTGCGCGTTGCTCCGTACACAAAACAATTTTCAATCGACTGTCCCCAAGCTATACCGAAGAACGAATGTCTGTCGTCAGCCGATCCTGCGCTTGTCTTGACATTTATAACTACATTTCTGATCACCGAATTTTTTTGCGCTACGAATGCCAACACTCCGTATCTGTTGAACGCGGGCATTTCCGCCATTTCGATGTATACGTTTTCGACCGTACCGCCCGATAGACTTCTCGTCAAAAATCCGCTGTTGGCTCCGTCGTTATTCTGGGGCTTGGCAGCCATACCCTCCTGCCAGCTGTCTTTATACTTTGTTGCGTTGTTATATAACAGCTCGCCCGCATCTGCGGAATTATCCGACTTGCAATTGATAAAGGCAATATTCTTTATGATCGACGTTTCGGGCAGCATACCGAACATTCCGCCGTACCCCGCCGTAACATTATACACCGCGTGACCTCTACCGTCGATAGTTCCGTACCAGCTCGCACGTTTTGCTTCGTCGCCTTCCAACGCCGCGCCATGCCCGTCGTTGGGATAGGCGATCGGTGCCATTGTAAAATAAAACGCGTCTCCATCCTTATTTATATCGTTCGCAAGGACGAAATAACCGTCACGGTATGCAGACGTATCGGTAGAGCCGAGAACTCCTTTTTTGGTGCCCTTAAAGTACTTGCTCTGTATAGCCTTAAAGTCGTCCGTCGTCTTTACGGACATTGTCACCATAAAGAACCGCTGAATATAAACCGTGTTCGCCGTTTCGATAGCGAGCTCGTGCTCTTGCCCGAGAGCGACGTCGCTCAAAGCGTTTTCGGCTACGGTATACTTGCCGTTTGCGAATACGAACGCGTCCGTTTTAACGCCGTCGATATATGCCGCCATGCTTTCATCGGTGACGCCGTCGTACTCGAAGCCGCGGACCTCGAAGTCGGGCGTGCCTTGCAAGCTTTCGCGCGTTTTTTCGGCTATTACTATATCGCCCGTAACAAGGCTTCCCGCAATACGGTAATGTCCGTTGCCGAGATCGGTAAGCGACACGGCTTCCCCTCTAACGGTCGCCGTTAAGCCGTATACGTATCCGCTTGCCGCCGTTACGGTAAACTCATAATCTATATTCTTATAAGACGAAGCCTCGCCCGTCACATTCAAGTTTTCCGTCGCGGACGGAAGTGTTACAGTAACCGATTCGAGCGCTATTTCGCGCACTGTTATCGTTACCTTGTCCGTTATATCCACACCCAAAACGGTATAGGTATCGCCGCTTATTTGAGGATCGTATTTTGTTTCGCCTATCTTCACTTCGACGACGACGGTTTTGCCCGTATCCGCTTGACGGTCGACCGTAAATACGAGGTCTTGATTGAGCTTGACCGCATTATTGTCGCCACCCGAAGTGATGCTCGCTCTGTTACTTTCGTCGACGAGGGTGAGCGCCCACTGCGCCGATTCGTACACCGCATAAAGGGTGACCGTGCCGTCCGCAGCGATAGAGCCGCCGAGAGGAAGCTTACCGTCCGCTATCACCTCGCCGCCGTTTGTAAGCGACCAACCCTTAAATCTGTATCCCGCGACGGGCGTGACCGACGGCAAATTCGTTATATGTGCGACCGCATTCGATATCGGTTCCGGCGTAACTCCGTTATTGCCGGCTGCGGTATTATCGAACACAAGCGTACGGCGCACGTCGAACACACCGTTTTCGGTTATGATATTTAACATCAGCTCCGGCCACGCGTCACTGGTAGAATTGCCGCCGCCGTACATCCATACAGTCGACGATGCACTCAATTTTCCGTCAAAGCTTATGGTATCGCCCGTATCCATATGTCTGACCCTAACGTATAACTCGTCGCTTATTCTATTTGCAAACTCCTGCGGGATAAACAGCTCGTAGGTCGTCACGAATTTGCCGCCGCTCGCCGCGACAAGCGCGTTTGCTCCGTTAAAGCCCGAGGCGTCTTTGGTAAATTCGCCCGCACCGCTCTTGTCGATCTTTACATACGAGCTGAAACCAATAGAAAACAGCGTGTCGCAATCCATCCAACGCAAAAATCCGTCGACGCCGAGCATTACGTGAGATATTGTGCCGTCGGTATTTTTGAAACCGAACTGAATGTAATCGACGTTTTCGGAGTCGTGCTTACCGTCTTTATCCTTAAAATAAACCACCTTAGACGACGTTACACGTACCGCGAGCTTAAGTCCGCCGTTTACCTTTTTGCCGAATATCTCGAACTTGTTATTGCGATTCGTATCGGTATCCTCGTACACTAACGAATGAGCGCCGTATTCGTTTTGCGAAACGACCCCGTCCAAATCGTTTTTGATAAGCTCACTTTTAAGCCCGTTGACCGTTATACTGTTCGTATTGCCGAACCAACTATTAGCGCCCATGGGGTTTACTAATAAGCCCTGCAAACCGTTGTAGTCGTAGCCTTGAAGCGCACACGGGGTCAAAATCATGTCGTTTGCCGAAGTATGGTTGGCATGGTTTACCAGTCTTATGCCGCAATACACTTTGGCGGTCTTATAGGCAGAGCCCGCGAAATCGGATTCGGCATAGCCGATACCGAGCGCAATTATTTTGGAATAAGATATAAAACCCTCGTACCGAATTTGATAATATGCACTCTCGCCATCGCCGACATGAGAATAATATCCGATAGATTTATCGAGGTTTTGCCGTTCTCCCACTACGTTTACACCAAAGTAACCGTTGTTGTCGTTGCCCGCCTCGTTCTGCGTATCGAATCTCTCGCCGCTCTTTTTGCCGAAAACGAACCTTATCGCGTCTTTTGCGACGATATTAGAGTCGGTAGCCGTCGCAAGAACTGAATTTTGTTTGATATCCGCCTTAAAGTAAATGCCGTCCGCGCCGAGTGTCATATATACTTTATACTCGTTATTATTGGCAAACGAGTCTTCTATCGTGTACGGTGTTACGTCTTGATAGAAGCTGTCGGCTATAATATGCTTTTCGCCCGAAACCGTTATCGCGCCCGTGACGAACTGTTTATCCAAAACGAGCTCGGCGCCGCTCGGCGTCGTGACTACTTGCATATCGTGTGGCGTGCCGTCTACAGTCGCTTTTGCAGAGTACAGATATTCCGTGCCGTCCGCAAGCGGTATTTTATAATCCTCGCCGTATTCGGCTTTATCGAGCGTTACGATGTCGAAACCTTTGAGCGCCCCCACTGAAACATTGTACTCTTCGCCTTTTAACTTAGCGTACAGCGTGACGACACCGTCCGCAGTCGCAAGCTTCGATACACTTTCTTCGTCATCATATACGACTTCGCCGTCGGGCGACGTCGCCCAGCCCAAGAAATTATAATGCTCGGGCACTATTCCGTCGAGCGTCGAGGCTTTGGGAATACTAAAGCTTTGAGTATAAGAGTACTTAGACGGTTGCTCGACGGTCGCCGTCGTTTTATTATTAGCAAATTTGAGCGTGTATTCTATCTCCGACACGACGCCCGAAATCGATATCGGCTTGTCGGTTACTTCGACGGAATACCCGTCGTTCTCCTTCGTCACCGTAACGGACTCGCCGCCCGCCGTCGCGGTGACAGCCGTTATTTTGTAGCCGATCTCGGCAACCGCCGCAAATGTGAACCTCTTGTTCTTTTCTGCGACAGCATCGCCGACGAAGGTCAAATTGCTTACCGTGTCGAACTGCACTTTTACATGCTTTATGGACAGCGCGATCGCTATATCGCCCGTAATCGCGTCTCCCGCAACGGTATAATCGTTGCCAATTTTTGTCGGCGTATAATTCTTACCGTCTACAGTGACCTCGACAGTTACCGGAACGTCCGCGTCGCTACACGTTACGGTAAAGGTATAATCGGTTCCGTACGTAGCCGTGCCTGCCGCAGTGAGCGTAGCCGTATCGGCGGCGTTATTGCTTTTAGACACCGTAAACGTTTTGGGCGTCCACTTGGCATGAAGAATCACGGGAGCGGTCACGTTTGCACCTATGCTCGTGACGGGACTGCCCGTAAACTCGGCGTTATCGAACCAGCCGCCGAAGTCGTTGCCCGCTTTTGTAGGCACGGGAAGCTCGGCAAGCCCCACGCCTTCCGTGAACGCACCGACGGGATCACCTGATCCGCCGTACAAATTATAAGTAATCGTTAGTATGCTCGGCGCATTCTGATTTTCCCAGCCGCAAATGCAAAAATCCTCCGTCCCGTCCTCGCCGTAATCGTGAACGGCAACGTCGTTTTGACTCTCGCCGCATTTTGTACACACATGCCAATGCTCGTTCTCGTCATTGTCCCATTTTGTGAACTCATGCGAACATTCGTCGTCGGGCGTCGGCGTTATGGTTTTCTTGCACGCAACCGCGGCAAATGCTGTTGCGGCGATCGCCGATACCAATAGCAATTTTTTGAATTTCGATCTCATTTTCGCCTCCTTAAGACTATTTATTAAATTTTGCTCCCGTCACCGCTTTTTGGATGCCCGACACATTGACGTCCTTTAGCGATGCGAGTTTATTTTTTACGCACAATGCCGACGCCGCGCCCGCCGCTTCGCCGAGCGCAATGCACACCGACATTATCCTGAAATTGGAATGGGCAATATGACTGCCCGATATGTTCCTGCCCGACAACAACAGCCCTTCGACGGTTTTTGGGAGCAAACAGCCGTAAGGTATAGTATAACCACGCGTTTGACCGAATTTGTCCTGAACACCTGTTTCGTCCAAGCCGTTGCCGCTCATATTATGCACGTCGAAATTGAAGTACGCATGTCGAACGATCCAATTATCGAAGTAGCGCGCATTCAGGATATCTTCCTTTTCGAGCCGCTCCACGCCCTCGAAATGCCGCGTTTCGCGAACACCTATGAGCGGGCCAGTGCTCATGAGCCAACAGTTTTCGTAGCCGGGCGCGTTCTTATGTAAAAAGTCTATTATCGGCTCGAGTTGAGAACGGCACTGCATAAGCGCATTCGACAGCGACCGCGCGTCCGTGCCGTCCACGTCTATAGCGTTTGTCATATTACAACAAACGGTGCCCGGCGTAGGCTGTCGGTATAACAGAACATGTCCTGCAGGAAATGGCAATAACTTTTTACCAAGGGATTGCAATTCCTCGCCGTTATCGAGGGGTATGCTTGCTTCAAAGCAGTGCGGAAAAACAGCTCGAGAATAGTCGACCCCGCCTAATTTGAACATGACGGATACGGGCTGCATTTTGCCATCGCTCTCACGTCCCTTATAAAAAGGCACGCCCGCATAGTATGCGACGTCGCCGTCGCCCGTCGCGTCTACGATAATCTTTGCCTTTATAAACCCGCGCCCGCTCTTGTTCTCGACGAACACGCCTTCTATGCGGTTGCCGTTCATTTTAACGCCGCAGACCTTTGTATAAAACAGTACGTCTGCGCCGACTTCCGCGACGAATTCATCAAGCGCTATTTTTTGTGCCTCGTGATGTATTTGAGCTATTTCGGCGCTATTTTCGTCCGCCCACCCGAGAACATTGCATTTTTCGCGCGTTCGCCTGAATATTTCTAGCATGACTATGCTCGATGACGCGCCGCCCCAATGCGACATCATCCCGGACGTTGCAATGCCGCCCAAGCAATCGAACATCTCCACGACGAGAGTTTTTACGCCCATACTTGCCGCACAAACCGCCGCACCTATTCCGGCAGGTCCGCCGCCGCAAACCAATACGTCGACATCTGCAATTACGGGAATGTTTTTTGTTTTTTCAATTTCGTATTCGGTCATAAAAGTCAACCTCAAAAACGTAATACGTAGCTTCCGAACGACAGGCTGTCGTCGGCAAAGCCCCAAAACGAGCGGAAGCCCTTTATATCGACGGTGTTTTTAAGCGTGCCGAAGCCCGACACGACTCTAAATGCGGACGGTATATGATTGGGATAAGTAGCTACTGCTGTCAGGTTACCCCTCGCCAGTCCGAACGTGTTTTTCATACTGCCGTACGCCTGTTCGTCTATCGGGTTGCCCTCCACTCTGCATGCAATCACCGACGGATTAAAGCCCGTAGCCGTGCTGTTCTGCACCGAAGTTATCGCGCATACGGTGTTGTTTATTTCGCCGTACAGCAACGTGCATACCCCTGCCTTTCCGTAAAGATCGGCATTTGCGTTTGCCGTCTCCTTTACCGGTATCTTATCTACCGCGACGAGCACATTGTCGAGCTTACCCACTATGACCTCCGCGACAAAACCGCTGTTCGAGTCCGAAGTGCCGTCGGTATGCCCGAAAGTACCTATAAACGCGATATTCTTTATTTCGCTATCCTTTTCGACATTACCGAACAGACCGCGCTTACCCGATACGATATTTTTGACGACGTGACCTCTGCCGTCCAAAACGCCATACCAACCGACTTGAGCGCGGTGCGCGGCTTCCACCGTCGATGACTCGACAATAGACGAATTCGTTCCGCGCGGGTCGATAGCGAAAGTTTCTCCGCCGAAATCGATATCTTTATCGAGTATGAAATAGCCGTCGCGGTACTTGTACGGCTTAACGTTTGTCGGGGAATTCGCCCCGCCGCCGAAATACCTGCTTTTTATCAGCTTGAAGTCGTCCTTGCTCGAAATTATCATCGACGCAGTTACGACTGGACAGTCGATAACGACTTCGTCGGTCTCTACGCGCAGAATCTGCTCGCCGAGCTCTATATCGGAGCTTAACGTCAAATATCTGCCGTCGAAGCGCAAGGTATCTACACCTACGCCACTATTCTGCGTGACGGTGAAATCATCCATCGTTTTATCGCTAAAAAGCGCCGCATGATCGTTTAGATCCAAAACGAAGGTAGAGCTTGTTTTTGCGATCTCTTTTACATCGGACAGGCTTGTTTGCGGTTTTTTTACGGTAACGGTAGCCGATGCCGTCATGCCATCCGCCGACGCCGTTACCGTGCAAACACCCGCGCCTACGGGCGTTACTACCCCACCCGTTACTGTCGCTACGTTCGGATTGGAAGTACTCCACGTGACCACGCTCGTACTGTCGGTATACACTCGTAATGTCTGTTCTGTCGTATTGCCGTCACCGAACGCGTCCGACAGATATATCTCCGCGCTGCGCCTGTCGAGGTGAAAATAGCTGCCGCTTATGACCTTTACGTCGATATTTTGAGTGAGCGTAATGTCGACATATTCAGCCGTGACCGTCACCACATAGCTACCTATCGCGGTACCCGTTATCTCGCCGCTGTTATCGACGGTGAGTCCTCCGTTTGCCGAGAACGTATAAACGGCATCGACGGGAACATCCTTATAGGTCACGGTTGGCTCGATAAAGAATTTGCCCCCCTCCGCCACCGTCACCGACTTACTCGAAACAGCGATAACGGGCTGCGACTTGTTGCGCGACACGTTAACGGTCACGGTAGCGTTTGCTCCGTCGCCCGATGCGGTTATTACGGCGCTGCCTTCGCCGCGAGCGGTGACCGTTCCGTCGCCCGACACCGACGCAACCGTTTCATCGGAGCTTGCAAAGCTTAATTGCAAGCCGTCGGCGCCGTCGAGCAACAAAAGCTTTGTCGAGTATTTTTCCAAATACACGTTTGATTCCCTAAACTCGAACTCGGTATGAGCGGGAGGAGTGGGCTCAGTCGACTTTTTGTCGTTACAGGCTATAAGGCACGCTCCGCATGCCGTCGCCGCGACGACCGTCGCAATAACAGCCATCCGCTTTTTGTTTAGTACCATCTTCCGCCTCCTTCGCCGCGAGATATAATACCCAAGCTCAACATATCCTCGTCGAGCGTTCGCAGCATTTCGTCGAATACCTCGCCGTCAAAGCTGCCCTTATGAATTTCCGTTATCAGGTAGCGCGGCGTTATGGTTTCTTGCAATATGCGCGTCGATATCCCCGAATACAACATGGGATCGTCATCCTTATATCTTTCGATCGCCGCATAAGCCTCGTCCGTATAGCCGAGCCAGGCTTGAAGCTCGCGCAACGGATAGAACTCGGCGTTCAGCGTTTCGCGCGTGGCGTTGGTCCACGATCCGTCGTAGTTGTTTATTTCCTTCGTATAGTTAAAGAAATTACAGAATCGGTCGAAGTATTGACGCATCGGCTGCGCGGCGGCGCGGTAGCACACGTTGAAATAGTTATCAAGCAGCTGCGACACGTCCTGCGTGTGATCCCACATCAGTTCGGCGTTGATATAATATTTAAGCATCCCGAAACACGGGAGATTTCTGTTTTCGTAGTCGCCCGACGCCAAAAACACGTCCATGTCGAACTCTTCCGTCATGATCTCAACGTTTTGCTGGAACGCGTCGAAGCCGTAGTGCGGCGCGATGTAATCGCCGAAGTAAGAAAGATTGTACGCCCACAACATAAGTCCGCCGCCGTTGAGCGCGTTCGTCCAATTCTTTAGATTTTCGTAATAGGTTTCGTTTATTATGTCGTGATAATCCTCTACAAAATTGGAGCGTATCGGCGCATAGAACAGCGCGATATTGTCCGCCATCTTTATATCGTCGTCGAAATAGGTAGGAGCATTGGTCGTATTCATGTACGCGTATATAACAAGGTTGACCCGTCTGCCTATGCCCTCCTCTTCTATCCATTCCTTGAGCATTGCGGATAAAAGATTGGCGTGCTTTATGATCGAGCCTGCGGGCGAACCGTACTTTTCGGTGTCCGCCTTGCAAGCGTCGCAGCCGCACCAATCGTAATTGTCCATTTGCGTGTACCAAGCGTACATGAGCTGATGCGGATCGGACTGCTCACGCAAAATCGAGTCTTTAAGCTCCTTCATCTCTATCTCGAGCATTTCTTCGAGCGCTTGCTCATCGCCGTGCGCATTGTAGCACAGCTGAGAAACATGCCCGTTGGTATCGCACAGGACCTTGTTGGGAAGTGCCTCGTTGCCTTCCGTCGCAAAATATTCGGGGTGCGTATTTACGTATTCCGCAGGTCTTACGTAACTCGTCGATACGTGATAACCCGCGCCGTAGATATTGATAAATATATCATCGGTGCCCATCACCCTGTAACGCCGACCCGTTGCCGTTGGATTGACAAAATGGTCTGTTCTGATGTACGGCATATCGACAGCCGGCACGACACTCATATCGAAGTCGGGCATGTACAAAGTATCCTCGGTGTTGTCGTTTATCTGCCACAGCTCGGGCGCGTAAAATTTGTAATTGACCGTGCACTTTAAAAATTCGTAAACGCCGTTTAGCGTGCCGCGCTCGGTCGCACCGCATATATACACATCGTCGCCGACCGTCCTTATCGCATAGCCGTTAGAACCGAGAGTATTTTCCGTAACGTCGAGATCGGACGGAAGAAACGGCGTTCGATCCAAGAATATATACTTGCCGCCGTTAACGCCCGAAACCGCGTTGTCGCGCACTATATTCATGCTTCCGCCCGTAGCTTCTGCAAACCTATCACGAAGCTCGACCGACGCAAAGCTACACAGATCGAGGGCGTTCTGCGGCAAAACTATCGAATATTCCGTTGCGCCCTTATCGGACAGCACGAACGTCGTATACGTTTGATCCTCGGGTATAAGATTCGGCGTTTCGCCCGTCAAGACCGTTTCGGCGGGCTGTTCAGCAGGAGGTAACACATTATCGTTCTTGTCGGAACAGCCGGCAAGCATACCGCATATCATGACCGTCGCAAGCGCTATACCGATCGTTTTATTGATTTTTTCGTTCATAGTCCTCTCCTATTTGACCGTTACCGCATACTCGACGGTGGCAGTATTACCTGCCGAATCCCTTGTAATAAAGCTTACCGTATACTGTCCGGCGCGTTCGAAAACGACGGTATCGCCTATCGAATACACCTGTATCTTGTGCGTTTTGATCTCGTGAACAAGACACTTTACGATCATATCCTCTTGCCTGTCAACGTTATCTTGCACCGTGACATTGGGGACCCTCCAACTGCCGCCGACCTTAAACGACGACGGAACACCGCCATCGACATTTAAAGTCGGATCGTCCGTATCGACGACCATAAAGGAATAGGTTTCAAACTGCATATAATCGGTTGTTTCGGCGGTATATTCTATATAGTAATATCCGTATTCCGTAGCGTAAAACTCATACTCTCTATCCGCCGAAACGTTTTCGAGCTTTGTTCCGTCTACAGCGGTGATCACTTCGCCTGACGGAGCCGTGACCGTGACCGTAGCGGTCGTAACGGGATCGAGTGCGTCGGCATAATGCGCCGAATACACTTTTACAATACTATCCTTTACTATCTCGAACTCGTATTCGCCTGCCGCCGCAATGTTCGGACGTATATTATCGTAATCGAGGTTGTTTATACCCTGACCGTATAGCTCCGATATCCGCACCGAAACGCCGTCATCGACTTTGACCGCAAAGTACAAATATCCCGAATCAAAGCCGTCAAAGCCGTCAAGCGAGAAATATCTGTCGGTCGTGTAATATAGCGCGTTTTTTGCGGTTCTGTAAGAAATGCGTGCATACTCGTTTAACGCATACGATGCACGACGCGTGCCGTTATACATCAAAGCTACCGCCCCACCTTCGCGAACAAATTCTATTTCGAGCTTATTTTCGGAGTAAATATCCGACAGAACGACTGTGATCTTCGACCCGTCCTTCATGCTGTCGGGGAACATCAGAGTCGAACTGAAATCGTCGGCGACGAACTTATTAATAAACTCGGCATTTCCGTTGCCGCTCGCCGCAAACTCTATATATTCGTCGGTTTTGGTCATATCTATGTTTTCGGTCGCAAAGTACTTGGCTATATCTATCGAGCCCGCCGACGCGCCCGACACGTCAATAACAGGCACGGTACGCGTTACGTAGGAGCTTTTACCGCCGCGCACTGCGACGTAGCTTATCTCGCAAACGCTCGCCGTAGGCGTAAGCTTGTTGCCCGTGAGCGTGCCGCCCGTCACCGCAATTGCGGTGTTCTTTTTGCGTTTGCCGTTTACATAATCGTAGGCGAAGACCTTAGGCAGTTCGTACGTCCTGCCCTTAATTAAATATTTTGGCAATAGAATCGTCGATTCGTCGATTATAGGCGCGTCGGCAACCGTCGCCGTGACGTTGTATTCGCTTTGAGCCATTCGACCGAACTCATCCGTCGCCTTAACGGTCACCTTATATTCTCCGGCCGCTTCGGGAACGAACGTGCCATTATTTACTGCTACCTCGTTGCCGCCGAATTTGACCTTAGCGCTTAAGCTTACGTCGCCCACGCCACCCGTCACTTCGGGCGTTTTTACTACGATCGTTTTACCTACGTATCCGCTTTCGTCCGAAAGATCGCCCACCGCTATCTGCATGTAGTCGGACGGCTTGACCGTTATATCGATATGCTCCTCGCTGTGCGCGCCGTACTCGTTGTCTGCACTGTAAATCACGGTATAAATACCCTCCTTGTCGGGAGTGAATTTACCGTCTTTAACGGACACGTTATACGCGCTGTCGCTGCCGTAGCCGTATATCACTTTAGTCCGAAGCTTAGCGCTGCCGTAAGGATCGAGCACGCTTGCGTCGAACAACGAATACTCGCAGTCAACAATACCCGTCGTTATTTCGCTCGGCGTGTCAACATAGATGTGTGGCGGAGTTACGTCCGTTATATTTTCCGAAAACTCGGTTTCGCCGGCTATCTCGTAAAAGAACACATTGAGAAAATCCGTATAATACGTCGAGCCGTACATGCTCATCACGACTTCGCCTGTAGTAAAACCGCCGAACAACGACGAGAAATGCGCAAGATCGTCAAAATCGCATATAAGCATTCTGCCGTATATAGACTGTTGATAGAGCTGTTTTTCGTTATAATCGTAATAGATCGAAAGATAATCGGAGCATGCACGGTAACCCGACCTTTGTCCGTAAAGCCCGAATTTGGCTATACTGCCGTAAATGTTTCCGTTTGTGCCTTGCGTTATCTCGTCGTTGGAAAGCGCGGTATATATCTGCGGACCTGTCTTTGCCATGATGTACGAATATATGGTCCACGAATTTGCCCAAACAAGCGTTTCGGGGCTCGTTATTCCCGTGGATATCTGTATGGACATTTTTATCGACGGATCGTATACGTCGGTAAGCTCAAAGTATATTGACCGCGCGTCGCGTTTGCCGTCATCGGGCATAACGCCCATTTTGAACACGGGCGTAAGCGGATCGAGCTTGCTTAGATCTATCACCTTGTTATAAGTAAATACGTCATTTGCCGCAAGCTTCACGTGCAATGCGTCTACCGTAACGTCCATATATCCGTCGGGACCTTCGTTGAACGGCTGTTTTTCGTGCTTGCGACTGTACTGTTTTGTTCGTTCGCCGTAATACGCCATACTTTCATCGCTGTTAAGCGACCAGCTCGGAAGCGTCGTTACAGCATTATCCACGCCGAGCGGCGAACTCGACCGATCGTCGCCCATAGCATTCGTAGCCGACGGTAAGCTTACACCGAGTGTGACCGTGAGCAACAGCGCAACTACAAACAGGATAATAACTATTAAGCTTTTTTTCGCTGTTTTCTGCATTATTCTTTTACACCTCCCATAGTGAGATTGCCGGATATAAGTTTATCGGAGAACACGCAGAAAAAGATCATGATCGGGATAAACAACATCATTGCGCCTGCCATTTTATGCGGCGTGCTCGTTATTTCCGGCACGTTGGAGAAGTTGTAATTGTACAACCCGTATGCAAGCGTGGGTATGCTCGGCGCATACACGAGCGAAACATTGTAATCGTTCCAATTTCCTATAAAGTACAGAATTATTACCGTAAAAATCAGGTTTTTCGCCATAGGCAAAATTATTTTAAACAGGATCTGAAAGTTGCCTGCACCGTCCAAGCTCGCCGCCTCGTAATAGTCCTTAGGTATTCCGGCAAAGAACGAGTGAAACACCAAAAAGTACGTGCCGAGAAACGAAGCCTTCATAAACAGTATCCCGAATAGGGTGTTGTAAAGCCCCAAGCTTTTAAGTACTCGTATCTCGCTGGGCAACGCGCCGACAATGGGCAGTATCATAGTCACAATCACTATGCCGTACAGCAGCTTGGATATTTTGTAATTTTTGAACCGCGCGACGGCATAAGCAACGAATACGCATGCCGCACACTGTATTACCGCACCACCGAGCGAATATATGAGCGAAAATATAAGCATGCCCCAAATATTGTAGGTGCGTTTTCCCGTTCCGTAAGCTACCGATACAGTAAAGTTTTTATATGCGTCCACATAGTTCTGCCAATATAGCTGCGGTGGAAACCCAAGCGCATCCGCGTTAAAATCGAGTCTTGACTTTAACGACGTTATGATCGCCCACACGAACGGGATAACAAGCGACAGCGCGAGCAACAATAATCCGATAAACAAAATTATATTGAATGGCGTGAGCGAATCTTTGAACTTTATTCCGTAATCGCGCAGCCTTTCCTTTCGGTTTGACATGATATTCCTCCTACTTAGTGCTCGGTCCAAGCTTAAGCATGAGCTTTCTTATGCCCAACACGATAGGCACGAGCACCACCGTAAAGCATACGCCTATCGTGCTTAAGTACGGATAGCCTTCGAGCGAGCCTTTGTATATTTCGGCGTTTCTGAATAAATAGTATCCGAATGTATACAGCCTGTCGTCCGCCCAGCTGCCGTAGAACGCGTATATGCTCAAGCTATTGCCGAAATACGACGCGAGCGTTGCAACGGTAAACACCACATATGTGGGCCAGATGTTGGGCAGTATTATATGAAAAAACTCCATAAACGGCTTACAGCCGTCTATCTTAGCGGCTTCCGTGACCGACGGAGAAATATCGTTCATCGTGCTCGAATATATCAAAAGCGACGGACCGAACGCTATCCAAACGTTGTAAAACAATATCCAAAAGAAAGTCGTTTCTTGGTTTGCGAGCCCGCCTTGCGCCGTCATTCCGAACCAATCGTTCAATATGCTCGGGAACGCGCCGTCGATGAATTGAGAGAACACCGCCACGGTCACGACGCTCGAAATAATAGACGGAATAAACAATATCACACGGAACACCTTGTAGCCGAAATGCTTTTTGTAAATGTAATACGAAAAGAACACGGCAAGCGATTTCGTTATAAACTGTGCGACCAAAAACGCTATGGTCGAGTTTATGAACATCGTTTTCCAAAGTGAATTTGTTCCGAGTTCGGTAAAAAACGCTTTGTAATTGTCAAGCCCGGTCCAACTGAACACACCCGTGTCCTTATCGTACGACTGAAAGGACATAAGTATCGAGTTGAAGTTGACCGCAACGTACATTATCGCGAACTGCACGACGGGGATTATCACCAAAACGAAATAAAAAAGATAGTCGCGCCAGTTGAACAAAAAGTTGGTTTTGATCTTTTTGAGCAATGTTTTCGTGCGCGCGCCGAAATCGTTTCTCGGTGCGACCGTCGATCGTTCGACTGTGTCGGCGTCAGCGATCTTATCGGTAACGTCGGCAACTGTCGTCGCTGTATCGAGCGTCGCGTTCTCGGCGGCGCTGTTTGCGTTTTTCTTCTTCATAAATACTCCGCCGTCATTCTATGATACCGTTCCACCACGTTGCATTGTGATACGCTTTAAGTCCGTCGAAATAGGTTTTCTCACTCGTAGGCGTACTGCCTACCATTACGCGATTAGGATATTTGAGCGTGCTCGCGCCGACCGCACTCGACAGAAATTCCTCGTGACTGAAGAATAGTTTATTCGTATTGTTGGCAAAAACGGCGTTGTCGGATATCGGATATATAACGTCCGATCCTATAAATTTTTTCAGCTCTATAAGCTGTTTGGCATAGGGCGTGAACCCGTCGCCCGACGTATCCATACCGTCTATATACTTGAAAGCGCGAAGAGTACTCGTGCTTTTTGTAAAAGCCTCGAGTTCTGCGTCGGTATGCAAGAACTTGATAAAGTCGCTTATCAGTTTCATTTTAGACTCGTCCGCGTTTTTGGTCACGCAGCACAAAGTTTGATTGGTGTCTACGTACGTGAATTTTTGCGGGCCCCAATCGTCGGGATGAGGCAACGGCATAAGCCCGAATTGGCGTATGCTTGCGCTCGCATTGGGCTCGGTCTTGGACAAATCGGTAAATGTTCCGGCGGCTTCGTTCAAGAACCAAGTGCCGTCGATAAGCATAGCGATGTCCTTCCCGAGTGAGTTTTTATGGCGTTTGGTATTATTTGTGACAAAGTCGTCCTGCGCGTTCGTGTGATTATACGCCGTGTTTCCGCGTTTTGCGGAATAATCGTAGTTACGGCTTAAAATATTGTTCAAAAATTCGAGCGTATAATACTTGCCCGCCGATTCGTACATTTTGTACGCGTCGCTTTGACTTATCTCCGTCGGTTCTTTAAGTATGGCGACGCCGTTTTCTATGCGATCTACGAGCTTGGTCGCGGTGCCTTGAAGATCGAAATGTATCCTGCTGTTCTCATATCCGTCGAGATACATCGACATAGATTGAATGAAGCGCGAAATATAGTTGTCGTTTCTGCCCGTCCAAGTAAACGGCTGCAAGCCCTTGCGTTTCATCTCGTCGCACAGCGCGTAAAACTCACTGAAGGTTGCGGGAAGTCCGTTGTCTATTGTCGTCGCAGCGTCGCCGTCGGGCCCCGAAGAAGCGTTTGAATCCGTTTGAGAAGACAAAGTAAATCTGCCGTTTTTATCCATATAAAGATTATTATTCTCAAACACGTCGCGGTCGTAAATAATGCCGAACGTAGACTCATAAAACGGTATACCGTAAAATTTATCGTCCGTATAGCGATAGAACGACTGCGCGGACGGATACATTTTGTCGTATATTGTGTTGTCCGCTTCGCCAAAATCGCCGAGATCACCCGTCACTATTTCGGTAATATCCCGAACGTTTCCGCGCTTTATCCAACTGTAATAATCCATGCTTTCGTTGAATATTATTTCCGAACGCTCGTTCCCGACCGACCCTATCAAGCTGTCGCCGATAGATACGTCATCGATAATGATCTGCACGCCGGTCTTGCCTTCGGCATAGCCCGTTTCGTCCTTTTTAAGCTCGCAAAAGCGCGCCGCCGCGTCCTCGAGCCACTTTTTGCCGAACCCCTGATTGAAATTGCCCACGTACAGCTGCACCTTGGTCGTATCGGCCTGTTCCTCTTCCTCTACGAATGGATTGCCGCACCCGACGGCGGCACCGCACACCGAACAGCACACCGCGATCGCGCATAAAGTGCTTACGAGTTTTTTACCTGTTTTTTTCATATCGAACCTCCGACATTGTAAATTATATTTTCCCGATCGACGTCAAGCGCTTTAAGTCTTGCCCTTTCGCCGATTATCAGCGCCACAACCCGTATCGTAAGTACGCCGAAAAATATTAACGACGTCCACATAAACAGATCAGACGTTCCGACTGCAAAACCTATTATCACCGCGCATATCGCCGAAACAAACGCCGTAAACGTCAATAACGACGACACGGTTTTATAACAATCGCCCGAACGGACGAATATATCCGATTTGATCAAGCGCGACGCTATTATCAACAATAACGTAAGCGCAACAACACCGAACACGAATATGGGCATAAGCTGGAACAAATTCATTATCATCATCGTTCTGCCGAAGCCATTGCCGGCGTTGAAACATTCCAGTATAAACGTGTCAGCATCTTCTCCCGAATTTACGTTCACGCTCCGATCCCCGCCGCCGTAAAACCCGTAAAGCGAATACTCGATCCCGCCGTCGGTAGCGAACGACGTGATTATACAGTCGTCGAACAAAAACAAATATCTGTCACACCTGAGCTTTTCGACGTACTCGCGCAAATAATAATTGCGAAGCTTGGGCGCGCCGTCTCGCTCGTAATCCTTTAACGACGGATAATATGCCTCCACGTACAGCTCGTAAACGGCGGAATATCGCGCACTCGACTCCTCGATACTCAACGCCCCGTCAAGTCGCGCCGCGTATTTCCCGTCGTCGACGGTTTTCAAATATTCGGCATATACGTTAATACGATTTTCGTCGAGCACGAGCTCGTTTCCGCTGTACCGAACGGCGAACCTAAACTCGGCTTGCGCCGCCGCCGATAAATTCTTGTACTCCTCATAAGATATTTCGGTATTGTTGCCGTCACGCGAAACACAGTACGCCGTAAAATCGTCGTAAGCGTCGGAATCGCGGGTGTCTATAACAACAGTGTAACCGCTCGCCCCGTAAGCCTTTCTGTCGTCATCTCTTAAAATAGTATCGACCACCCGCTTTTCATCAGAGCCTACGCGGCTTGCCGTAAGCTCGCCGTTCCGAACGGCATACATTATGTTCTCGTCTGTCAATACGGAATGAACGGCAGTACGAAACGTCGTCGATTTTTTGTAATGCACGCCGAGCGTAAAAGCATCCGCAATCAAAAATCCGGCAATCATCAATCCTACGGCGAGCACAAACGACAAAAGGCAGTTCCACCAACCGCGCGTCGGTGCCTGTCTTGTAAGATTATTGGAGAAAAAACCCAAAAAATAGAATTTAAGCCAATCTGAAAACATGATACTACTCTCGTTTGAGTATGGACGCGCCGCTATCCGCATCGAAGAAATGCAAGCTCGATTCGCCGAATGACACGTTTATCTTATCGCCGGAAGAATACACTACACGCTCCGAGCCGCATATAACAATGTCTTTATCCATGCCGTCAAGGCGCGCATAGATCTGCGTAGTGTCGCCCAAAACCTCGGTTATATTGACAGTAGCGGTTATGACGTTCTCGCCCTTCCCGACAAGAAGCGCCGCACCGCGAATGCCCATGACGGCTTTATGCTCATCACCGTCCAAATACCGTTCGTCAAACGGACGAAGCTTTTCAAGCGATAATTCCGCTTTCTCGCCGGATATAAAAGTCACACACATTTTTTTACCGATCTTTTTGACCGTAACGTCGAAAAAATTCATTTGGGGCGTGCCGATAAATCCGGCAACAAAACGGTTATCGGGATAATCGAACAGGTTTGTCGGCGTATCTATTTGCTGAACTATGCCGTCTTTCATTACGACGATACGCGTTCCCATTGTCATAGCTTCCACTTGATCGTGCGTTACATAGATAAAAGTCGTTTTCAGCTCGTTATGAAGTCGCACGAGCTCCGAACGCATTTGAGTGCGCAGCTTTGCATCGAGGTTACTGAGCGGTTCGTCCAGAAGCATGACCTTCGGTTCGCGCACTATGGCACGCCCGAGCGCGATGCGTTGACGTTGTCCGCCCGACATAGCCGAAGGCTTGTTTTGCAGGATATCCTCTATACCGAGTACCTTTGCCGCCCACTTCACCTTTTCGTCGATAACGGACTTGGCAATATGCTTGAGCTTATAGGAGGGCACGGGCGTGCTTTCGTAATATTTATATTCTTCCTCGAGCTTTGCTTTTTTATCTACCAAAGCGCTCCTATCATCTTCGCTCGGCGGATCGATAGTATCACTGAGCTTTTTTTCAATGCTTTTGATCTCTTTTGCAAGCTCTTTAAGCTTTTTCCTGTTGATCTTAAGCACCGGTTGACCGTTTTGGTCTACAACGGCAACATGAATCTTGCGCATCCTCAGCCCGAACGCAATGTTGTTGTACGCGGTCATGTGCGGATAAAGCGCATAGCTTTGAAAAACCATTGCAATATCCCTATTCATAGGTTGCACATTGTTTACGAGTTTATCCCCTATGTACAATTCGCCGGATGTAATATGCTCCAACCCCGCGATCATTCGAAGCGTCGTGGATTTCCCGCACCCCGATGGTCCAACAAAAACGACGAACTCCCCGTCCGCGATCTCCATATTAAAGTCTTTGACCGCCGTGAAGCTGCCGGTACGAAGCGAATTATCGCCACCCTTTTTCTTACGCACCGCTTGCGGATATGTTTTTGTGACGTTCCTCAAAGAAAGACTTGCCATAATTCACTTTCCCGTTTTATATTAGAAGTTCAAACGACGGAATAATACGATATTCAATCGCTTGACTGATAAGCATTTATAGTATATACTAAAAAAGTACTGTATTCAAGCAGTAAAATACTGTAAAATTACAATAAATTACGATATGGACCTTTACGAATCTTATTCCGATATAAAAAACCGATTGTTTATCTTTGAACAAGATAACTATACTCATATGCCGCATTTTCATAAGAGTATAGAAATGCAGATCGTTACCGCGGGAGAACTTACGGTAACGATAGGCATAAAGAAAATCACATTGAAAAAAGGCGAAATACTGTTTATTCCGCCATATTATCCGCACAGTTTGTCGGGCAGCTCCGAACAAACGAAAAATACGGTAATAATTATTCCCGAACGATATTATAAGGATATAGCCGAGCGGCACGACCTAAACTTTTTTATTCTCGACAATAAAGAAATAAACGGTAAAATCTTAGACGTAGTACAGGCAATGCAGGTTTATCTGACGGATACCGACGGCGATTCTTTGATAATAGACGGGCTTGTACGGGTTTTATTCGGCTTGATAATTGCAAACTATACTTCGTCGAACACACAAAAACGCGAGCTGGATCTAATTCAGAAAATAATAGACTACCTGAATATGCACTTTACCGAGCATATAACCATATCGCAAGCCGCCGCCGAATTCGGATTCAGCAAAAACTACTTTTCCAAGATATTCAACGAATACTTCGGCTGTAATTTCACTACGTATATAAATCGACTGCGAATTCGGTATATAAACCAAAATATGAACTCATCCGATAAAAACCTTATCGACGTCGTCATGGATTCCGGTTTCGGCAGCGTGTCCGCTTATTACGCGTTTTTGAAAAGAACCACTTAATCCTAAAAGGACACTATGTATAATCCAAAGAAATTTATTAAGGATAATCAGTATATTCGCTATTTCATTCGGAAAACATGATAAATGTTCAACCACATATTCGTATCGAAAACTATTATGCAATCTTAACGTTTTTTCTCGCATTTTTCTCGCATAAATGCAGAACTCTGCACACAATTGTTCTCAACAAGGGACAAATATGCCCTATATCCCCATATTTTTGGACTAAAATATCCCCAAAACAGCCCAAATTACCGCTATTTTACGTAGTACACTATATGATGAAAAACTTAAAATCCCTCGGGTGAAAGCCCGTACCGGTTCAAGTCCGATCACCGGCACCAAGACAGACAGAGTTTGAACCTCAAATACGTATTCGTAAATGGGGTTGCGGGCTTTGTCGCAAAAAGGTAAAAGTAAAACGGCAATGAGTTTAAGCTCGTTGCCGTTTTACTATGTCCCACCCAAGAGAACCCACCCTAATGGGCATAAATCAAAATAAATACATTTCGTCATAGATTTACAAGTTTCTACGATTTTTACGCCAAAAGTGTTACACGTTACGGGGTGGCGTGGTAATACTATACGCCACAGCGTGGGCGGCTTCGCCGCCCACGCATATTGACGTTTTTATAAAAAGTGTGACAGTGTGACATAGTGGCGTATAAAGTAATACTAATAAATCTAATTAAACTCAAAGGCACTTATAGAAACTTTTTGTATGTAATACTTTTTTGAGGAAACAGCCTTACATTTGTCATAATTGAAAATTGCGTAATTAAAATTTGCGGTTTCACTAATGTTACTTTCATTTTTGCTTGAAAAATATCTTATACCGTCAAACCCCAAAGTTTTTATATATGAGCCAACATATTGACTTAAATAATAATCCTCCTTATTTATGTATACCGAATAAAAGCACTCTGCTAAATCTAATATAAATTTCTGTATCCAGTCAGTTTTTTGTGGTGTGCCTGCTTCTATACCCATATTAGTGTGTGCCATATTAAATAAATGAAGATTTCTGTTTATATCTATTGTTGCCACACTTACAACATTACCAACATTAGGATTGATTTCGGCTATTGCACCTTGTGGTGATGATGCAGCATATAGAACAACTTGATGACGCTTGTTTACGCGCCCTTCAAATTTAATGCTATTCGCAGGAGGAACAAAACTATTTTTCTCGTCGTAACCTTGAAAAGGGCTGTTTTCTAATTCTTTTACAATCGGTTTAGTGTAAATTCTCGCACGATATAACTTATAAAAGTTTGGCTCTAAACAACTTTGTGAATACCATTGACTGAAATCTTCAAATGCAAAGGTGTATAATATCTTGTTTAACAAAGGCAGTATACAATTTCTATTAGTTGAAAGACGTTTGCGCAATAAATTTAGATATTCCCAAGTGTCATATTTTAATAGCGTTTTCCAATCGCTCTCTGTCAATCTCATTTGCTCATCAAAGCCCATTGATTTCGCTCCTAAAATAGCAGTAAATTTTTCCAATAAGGCTTATATCGTATAAGTCTTTTCTATCGTTTCGTAACCGTCGCAAGAGATTTCAATTTTGAAAGACTTGCAGTTTGTACGACTGTTTGACGAAAATATATTTCCTTCGTCAACAAAAACAATAAAAGCGTTTGCATAACTATTGCCAAGCCTTCCGCCGACATCAACATATTGAATTGTCATTTTGCCAAAATTATTGCCCTCGTGTGGTATAGTTGCGGAATTAAAGGAGTGTTTCTCTAATTCGTTTCCGTCTTTATCGTACATTGTAATTGTCAGCGTAACGGTATGGTCTTTCCAATAACTGTCCGCTATTGATTTATTCGCTTCATTGAATTTAGCTGTTAAGTTGCCTGAAATAACTACGCCTTTATATGTTGCGCTAATAGCGTTCTCGTCAAACAATGTCTTATAAATTCCGCACTTCGTGCAGTAACCGTCCTCACCGAAATTGTGTGTGAGTAGAGGCGTTTCGGTTATAGGCTTTTCATCTTGACATACCGAGCATTTTTCAACCGTTCCGCCGTGAGTAAAACAAGTAGCTTCTTTCATTGTGGTTTGATAGGTATGCTCGACAAAAGGTAATTCTTCCGAACGGCTTGCTGTACAGTCTTTGCATTGATAGTATTTATAGCCGTGAACTAAACAAGTAGAATTCACGGTATTTTTAAGCTCATAATCGTGGTCTTTAAGTGGTAATTGCTCGTTCTTTGCTTCGTGGCACATTGAACATTCAAGCGTTTGACTTCCTTTAACCGTGCAAGTTGATGGGTTAGTAGATTTAACTTGATAATCGTGGTCAACTACTAAAAGCGTTTGCTTACTTTCAAAACCGCAACGAGAACACTTTTCTACTTTCTCGCCGTTTGTTTTACAAGTCGGCGCAGTATAAGACGATTGAACTAAATCGTGTCCGTAAGCCGAAACATTTTCAGTTTTTGTTTCCTTGCAAACTTCACACTCATAACTTTCAACACCACCGTCAAAGCAAGTTGCAGTAGTTGAAGTAAGTTTCCAAGTATGACCGCTTGCACATTTATCGTCATTTGTATTGCAAGCGCACATTCCAATGCATAGCGTAAAGACTGTTAACACGCTGATAATTTTTGTAAGTAAAGATTTCATTTCAGTTCTCCAAGAGTGGAATATTTATGCTTTTTATTAGTTATGCCATAAAATCAACTACTAATTACTTTTTATCTATTATAGCAAAACGGCAAAAATATCGCAAGTGAATAGTTATTACAATATGCGTCGTAATTCCTATTATTGTGATAAAATCTATTATTCTATTTTTAGTAAAATCATTGTGGGCTTTATTCAAATTCAGTAAGAATTTTATAGTTTTTGTATTCGCTTGTGCTTACCGCCTTTAGCGTGGGTATCACCGCCTTGAAAAATTGTCAAGGGCGGCGATTTATCTCCCGTGAGGCATAAAGCCGCCGTCCCCTTCGGGGCAAACCCTTGACAATTTTCCTTCGTCGGCATTTTTTGCTAATTAAGGCGGGTAAGCACCAAAGCGAACACAAAATTTTAAGCCGCAGTCCGACCAAGGCCGCGCAAAGGAGCAGACAATGAACAACGCAGTTATCTATGCAAGGTACAGTTCACAAGGACAAAACGAGCAATCTATCGAGGGGCAAGTACGCATTTGCACCGCATACGCCGAAAGCAAGGGCTTTACTGTCGTAAAGACCTATATGGACAAAGCAAGGACGGGAACGAACGACAACCGCCCAGACTTTCAGAAAATGATAAGCGACGCGGACAAAGGCGCATTTCAGTATATTATCGTTTACAAGTTTGACAGATTTGCCCGCAACCGCATTGACAGCATAATGTACAAAGCGCAGTTGAAAAAGCAGTACGGCATACGGGTAGTTTCGGCAACCGAGCCAGTCAGCGACGACGAGGGCGGCGAAATATACGAAATGTTCCTTGAATGGAACGACGAGAAATACAGCGAAAGACTTTCCAAGCGTGTACGCGACGGACTGGACATGAGCGTTAAAAACGGCACGTATTGCGGCGGTTATCTCATTTATGGGTATAAGCTCATAGATACCGACAAGAAAGGCAACAAAGGCACGATACACAAAGTTGCCATTGACGAGGAACAAGCCGAAGTTGTGCGCTTTATCTTTACCGAGTACGCCAACGGCACGGACAAGAAAGAAATTGCCGACACACTCAACAAGCGGCACATACTTAACAAGGGCAAGCCCTTTACTTTCCGCACGTTTGAAAACTGGTTGTCTAACGCCAAGTACACGGGCGAATTTATGCACGGGCAACGGCTATGCACAAATACATACCCCGCCATAATAGACAAGGCGACTTTTGAAAAGGTGCAAAAGCGGTTAAAGAAAAACAAGATACTTGCGGGAGCAAACTCCGCTATTGAGCCGTATTTGCTTACGGGCAAAGCGTTTTGCGGGCTTTGCGGTACGCCTATGATAGCAGGCGGTGGCACAAGCAGATTAGGCAAGAAACATTACTATTACGTTTGCAAGCAGAAAAATAAAGCCCTCTGCGACAAGAAACGCGAGGACAAAGACAAACTGGAATTGTACGTTACGCAAGTAGTACACGACTTTTTGAGCGATAGGAAAATCGTTGAGAAAGCCGCGCAAGACACGATAAACTACTACGAGCAACGCACGGGCGACAACGGTATGAAAAGCATAGAGGCGCAAATACGGCACGCACAAGACGAGGCGGAACAACTTACAAACGCCTTTATACTTGCGCGTAACGACCTACTGCGGACGAACATAGAGCGCAAAATGCAAGAGGTTGAAATACTGATTAAAGACCTAACCGCACACAAGGCGCAAATTGAGTTAGAGCGCGGGCAAAAGATAACCAAAGAAAAGATTATTGACTTTGTGGCTATGCTAATCACGGGCGACCCGAACGACAAGGAATACCAAAAGAAACTTATAGACCACCTCGTTTACAAGGTGTATGTTTACGACGATACAGTAGTTACATATCTGACATTCGGCAACGACAAGGAAATTAAAGAAATAGACCTTGCCGATAACGACAAGGTCTTATCTGCGATAAAGGTTCAATCTTTATCGCCTTTGGTGCACCAAATTAAGTAAATCCGAACCAAATACTTATTGCAAGTGCGTGGTTCGGATTTATTTTTTCCTAAATCTTGGGCACTTGACTTTACAAACATTCTCAGTTATAATAAATTTGAATAATATTAAAATAATTCTAAAAGG
This sequence comes from Clostridiales bacterium, assembly GCA_014799665.1. NCBI lineage: Bacteria > Bacillati > Bacillota > Clostridia > Eubacteriales > Clostridiales bacterium. The sequence goes on along the minus strand of JAAVHP010000012.1, from coordinate 535,598 downwards.
GATTTTAAGATCGAACGATGAAAATAACAGTAATAAACGGTACGGAAAAGCACGGCGTAACCTATAAACTAAAAGAGCTTTTTTTACAAAATTTCGGCTCGGTTGCAGAGATAACGGAATTTTATTTGCCAAAAGACTGTCCCGCCTTTTGTGCTGGCTGTACAAATTGCTTTATGCGAGGAGAAGATACTTGCAAAGATTACTCCTACATAAACACCATAGAAAAATCACTTTTACAGGCCGATTTAATTGTAATGACATCCCCTGCCTATGTTATGCACGCCACAGGCGCAATGAAAACGTTGTTAGATCATTTCGGCTATCGTTGGATGCCGCACAGACCCGCCGCGGAAATGTTTGGAAAACGTGCCGTTATAATAACGCAATGTCTCGGCGCAGGATCTAAGTCAACGGCAACCGATATAAAACACAGCCTATCATGGTGGGGTGTTTCAAAAATCGGAATATTCAAATGCGCACTGATGAGCGATATTATATGGGATAATCTGCCCGAAAAGAAGCGCAAAGGTTTGACAAATAAGATAAATAGGTTTGCTTGTAAATTCGCAAAAATCAATTATTCGAAACCGGCGCATACGAAAACTATAACAAAAATTAAGTTTAAATTTTGTCGTATTATACAAAAGCAGATACGCAAAAAAGGTATTGCCAGTCTCGATAATGAATATTGGTACGATAACGGTTGGCTTAATAAAGATTGTCCTTGGAAGCGTAAGCATTAAGAGAAGCTCATTACACTCGGATATGAAATTACTTGAACGCTCTCAAAATTAACTTTCGGCTCCCCGCACGTATTTTTATTAATAACAATAAAAGGTGTCTTACTCGAAACGTAATAAGACACCTTTTTGTATATTGTGGTATATACTCAATAAATTACTTTTTCATGAGTTTCGCGCCGGACCTCCAAGCCTGACCGACTTTTTCGCCTATTGCATAATACCCGCTTTGGAATTGGTCGAAAACAAAAGCTTTGAGTTTGGTTGGATCGACTTTGCCCTTTTCGTCAAGCACCTTTTCATCAGCAAGTACGTTGAGTATTTCGCCAAGGACACGGAAACCGTAAACTGTATTCTGGCATTCTACTACTTTACATTCGAGCGTCAACGGGAACTCCTCAACGATCGGCGCATTAACACGCGAACTCTTTTTGGCGTGCAAGCCCGATCGCTCGAACTTATCGCCCATCTTGTTGCCTGTCGCAATGCCGAAAAAGTCCGCTTCTTCTATGTGATCGACGTCGGCAATGCTCAAAGTAAACGCACCCGTGCGCTTTATATTTTCAGAAGTCTTATGATCTTCGTCAATATTGAGCGCGACCATATTCTCGGCGCAAACACCGCCCCAAGCCATGTTCATAACGTCGACGCTGCCGTCCTCGTTATAAGAGGAAATCATAAGCACCGGCATAGGAAAAGTATAAGGTTTTACCCCCAAATCTTTAAGCATAATATATCTCATTTATTTAATTTAAAATATTATAACAGTTTAGACTTGTGTAGTCAATATTTTTTTGCTATAATGTTGTTATGTTCAAATGGATAAAGATAGTAAAAAATCAATATTTGGGGTTATGGCTGATTGGGCTGCTTTTGTTTGCTATTCAAGAAGTACCGTATATGATCATGCCGCTAATTCATCTCGAAGCAAACCCGATAATGGATATGCCGACGAATTCCCTATTTTTGGATATTTGCGAAAAGATATTCGGCGTATTATCCGTTGCCGTAATGGTACTTATTGTAAATAAAGATAATAAATTATTTTCATTGCGTGACAAAAATGAAATTGCCTTTTTCACTACCGCCTCGGCATTGATTTTAATGAATTATATCGGTTGGGTTTTGTATTTTTGCGGGCTTCAAAGCGTTTCTTTAATGATAATTTTTATATTTGCCTTACCGCCGCTCTATTATTTATTTATCGGGCTATGGCGAAAGAACTATTTTCTCGTTGGCGTTGCTACCGTTTTCTTTATAATTCATCTATCGAACGGTTTAGTAAATTTACTTTAATATAAAAAGCAGGTAGAAGTTTATCGCTCTACCTGCCTTTTTAAACTAAGTATTCAATTACCCGTTTACTTTTTTAATGATATAATCCGCTATTATTTCCGCGGTTTGTTCAACGCCGATCGAGCTGTCTACGGCAAAATCGTAGTTGCGCGTATCTCCCCATACCTTACCGGAGATATTTTTATAATACGCGGCGCGAGCTTTATCTGAACGACGTATATTCTTTAACGCTTCCTCTTGGCTATCGCCGTATACTTCTTTTATGCGTTCCGTACGATATTCCTCGGGCGCATGAACAAATATGCTGACTAACTCGCTGCGCTCGCGAAGAACGTAATCGGCAGCTCTACCGACGATAACGCAGCTTCCCTTGTCGGCTATCATGTTTATAGCTTTTTCCTGTGCGCTAACGGCTTGACTTACCGCATCGGTGCTCAAATACAGTGATTTAAGCACGCTCGGCGCGTCCGCATTAATATCCGATATAAATTCTTTGTCAAGCCCGCTCTCCTGCGCGGCGATAGCTATCATTTCTTTATAATAGAACGGAAGCCCGAGCTTTTCCGCTACAAGCTTGGCTATTTGCTTGCCCGACGAGCCGTGTTCGCGCGCAATAGTAACTATTACGCTCGATTGCAAAGAACCCGTTGTAGGCGCTTCGCCCGACTTTTCTTCCTGTTCGTCTAATGCCGCCGGCTGTTCGACAGAAGGCGCCGATTTCTTTAAGCGCGCCAAAGATTTGAAATACACGATCGTCAGCGCGGCGGTAACGATCATTGCAATGGCATCCGCGATCGGGGCGGCGGCTAAAATACCGTCGATACCGTAGAAAAGCGGAAGTATGCAAATAAGCGGAACGAAGCAAACAATATCGCGGATAAGCGAGGTAAGCACGGCAAAAATCGGCTTGCCGACCGCTTGAAAGAATATGGACGACATTTTTATGGTACACGTAAACGTTACGAGCGATAAGAATATACGGAAAAGCTTACGAGCAAAATCCCAATAGTCGTCGGGATTGGGGATATTCGTCGGCTTGCCGAAGATGCTTGCGACCGCACCCGGCGCGAGCTCGAACAACAACGTCGACACCACGCCGATCACGACGGTACACAGCAAAACCGACTTATAGAGCTTAGCTACCCTATCGAGCTTTCTCGCGCCGATATTATAGCCGATAATGGGCTGACAGCCGAGAACGATACCGACAACGATATTAATAACAACGGTAAAGACCTTGCTCTCGATACCTATAAGCGCTATCGGTATATCTATACCGTACTTTGACATAGCGCCGTACTTTGCGAGCATGATATTGCAAACGAGCGAAATAATAACTATCGTCAATTGCGTTATAAACGACGACATACCGAGTTTGATCGCTTCCGCAAATATTCTAAGACGCGGGATAAAGCTTTTAAGTTTAAGCTTAAAGTTTTTCGTGCGGAAAAGGTATATAATGCTTACAACGAACGAAGCGACCTGACCGATAACGGTCGCCCACGCCGCACCAGCCATACCCCAATGGCAAGCGAAAATAAAAATCGGGTCGAGAATAATATTGATGACCGCGCCCAAAAGCATGGAAAACATAGACCACGACGGACTTCCGTCCGCACGAACTACGGCGTTTATCATGTTGGACGCCATATATATCGGGAAGAAACCGAGAATGATATTAAAATACTCTATGGCGTAATCGATACTGTTTTCGGAAGCGCCGAAAAGCGTCAGTATTTGCGTCTTTAACGGATAGAAAACCACGAGCAAAACCAAGCTTGCTATAACCGTGATCGTAATACCGGTTCCCACGCATTTGTGCGTGTTTTCGGTATCGCTCCTGCCTTTGTGAATACTCAAATACGCGGCGCAGCCGTCGCCGAACCACCATGCAAACGCCTGAGCGATAATAAATATGGGGAATACCACTCCCGTAGCGGCATTACCGAGCGTGCTTAACTCGCTGTTCCCGACAAAGATCTGATCGACAATATTATATAGCGCGCTTACGAGCAACGACAAAACGCACGGCACGCAAAATTTAAGCATAAGCTTAGGTATTTTGGCCGTTCCCAAAAAATCGGTATTTTGTTGATTTTCCATAATAGCCTCCGTCAAAGATAATATATCGTCTTTATCGGAGTAAAGAACGCGTGAAACCTACGAAGAACATAATAAAAGAGCGTAGAAACGTTGAAATTTCTACGCCCTTTTAGCTGTTCAACTATAATATTTTACCAAATATCGTTTGAAATGTCAAACGGATATCGGGCTACGTTTTCGAAAAAATTTTACAAATGTTCGTTATAGAACGCAACATATTTATTTGCGCTTATACTCCAAGAAAAATCGGTACGCATAGCACGGTCGACAAGCCCCGCCCATTTATCCTTATAATCGTTATAAAGCCCGACCGCCCTATCGATCGCACCAATAAGGTCGTCTGCGGCGTGCCGTGCGAACTTATAGCCGTTACCGAAATCGCCGTTGTATGCGTCCACAACGCTGTCGTTAAGCCCGCCCGTTTCACGCACGACGGGAACGGTTCCGTAACGGCAAGCGATCATTTGCGCCGAGCCGCACGGCTCGATCTTGCTCGGCATAAGTAAAATATCCGCACCCGAATATATTTGCTGCGCCATATCCGTATTAGCAGCGATAATCGCGCGCATTTTATTGTCGTATACCTCTTGCATATGCGAGAAGAACGCCTCATGGTCATGCTCGCCCGTGCCGAGGACAATAAACTGGACGTTACGCGCGAGAAGCTCCGGCATTGCCGCACGAACGATATCCATACCGCTATTCGCGTCAAACCGTGTGATCATGGCGATGATCGGCACGTCTTTATTTACGGGTAGCCACAGCATCTTTTGCAGTCCCGCTTTGTTGACCGCTTTACCCTTTTTAACGTCTGCCGAATAATGTGCAAACAGCGACGGATTGGTTTCGGGATCGTAAATATCGGTATTTATACCGTTAAGAATACCGCGTAGCTTGTGACTATTGCGACGGATATCGCCGTCAAGCCCGTGCGCATAGTCGATTTGCATAAGCTCGTCGGCATACGTCGGACTGAGAGAAGTAATGGCGTCCGCATAGTCGATCGCGCCTTTCATTAAGTTTATCTCTCCGAAATGTTCGATACTGCCGAACTCGCTCTCGGATATACCGAAAACGTCAGAAAGCGTGTCTTTATTGTACCAGCCCTGATACTCTATATTATGAATTGTGAATACGGTTTTGATATTTCGATAGCCATCACTATTGGCATAGAACAGCTTGTAGTAAATGGGAACGAGCGCCGTTTGCCAATCGTGACAGTGCAAAATATCGGGCGAAAAATCAAGCTTAGGCAAGAGTTCAAGCACTGCGCGACAAAAGAACGCGAACCGTTCGCCGTCGTCGTAGTAGCCGTAAAGATTATTGCGCTTAAAGTAATACTCGTTGTCTACGAAGTAATATACGGTATTACCCTCGGTAATGCGGAACAGTCCGCAATATTGATTACGCCATGCGAGCGGAACGAATGTCCAGCACATGAATTCAAGATCCTTGCGCCGCTCTTGCGGAAAGCTCTCGTAGAGCGGAAGTATTACACACGCTTGGTATTCCCCGCCGTCATTGATAGCGCGAGAAAGTCCGCCCAGCGACTCGCCCAATTCGCCCGTGCCGACGAACGGATAAGCCTCTGAACCGACTAACAAAACCTTGCGTTTATTCTTTGATAGCTTGATTTTTGCGGGTATCTTTTCCGTCGCTTTCTTAGTTTTTTCAGGTTTTTTCATCTCGACCGATTTCTTGGGCATAGCCTAACTCCTCCCAATAAAAATACAAGTGAATTTGCTTTTCAAATTCACTTGTATTATATCATAAGTAAAATTACAATTCAATACTTATTACAAAATTTTCGATGAAGATTTTATAGGTTTAATAGAACAAACTATTACGATTAAACTCTTATATCGGGCTCGTACGGCGTGTAGTTTTCGCTCTTGAACAACGGATCGATATACTCGGCTAAGAAATCGTCCACCTGCGCAGGCGCACGCCCGACGAAGTTTTCGGGTTTAAGTATGCCGTCGATACTGTCCTTGATCGCGGAAAACTTTTTATCCGCTTTGATCCTGTCTATAAGATCGTTACTCTTGCCGAATTCTTTGACCTGCTTGGCGCTGTCCATGGAGTGACGACGAATAGCCTCGTGGAGCTCTTGCCTGTCCCCGCCCGCCTTAACGCATTCCATAAGAATTTCCTCGGTAGCCATAAAGGGAAGCTCGTCGTTAATTCTTCGCGCGATAACGTTGGGATAAACGACCATATTCTCGGTGATATTGATATAGATATTAAGCACGCCGTCGAGCGCAAGGAAGGCTTGCGGAATAGTCAAACGCTTATTCGCGCTGTCATCGAGCGTGCGCTCGAACCATTGCGTCGAAGCCGTAACGCTCTCGTTAAACGGCATACTTTCTACGAAACGCGCAAGTGCGCAGATGCGCTCGCTGCGCATGGGATTGCGCTTGTACGCCATTGCCGACGAGCCGATTTGCGTTTTCTCGAACGGCTCCTCGACCTCCTTGAACGATTGCATTATGCGCATATCGTTGGCGAACTTATACGCGCTCTGAGCGATTTGCGAAAGCACGGACACGACCGAGTAATCGAACTTACGGGTATACGTTTGACCGCTGACGGCAAACACCTGCTTAAAGCCCATTTTTTCGACTACCTTTTGGTTTAACTCTTTTACTTTATTCCCGTCGCCGTCGAACAGCGAAAGAAAGCTCGCCTGTGTTCCCGTAGTGCCTTTAACGCCGCGAAGCTTATAATTACTCATTAGGTATTTTAGGTCGTTATAGTCGAGATACAGATCGTAAAGCCAGAGCGTAGCGCGCTTGCCGAGCGTTGTCAGCTGCGCGGGCTGAAGATGCGTATAACCAAGCACGGGCAAGTTCTTATACTTGATTGCAAACGCGCGGAGCTTGTCCATAACGGTAAGCATTTTAGTACGCACTACTTCGAGTGCGTCATAAATCTGAATAAGCTCTGCGTTATCGGTAACATAGCAGCTCGTAGCGCCAAGGTGGATTATCGGCTTAGCCTTTTTGGCTTGTTCGCCGAACGCGTGGACATGCGCCATAACGTCGTGCCGGACGATCTTTTCTTCCTTTTCGGCGTAATCGTAGTTTATATCGTCGGCAAACTTCTTCATTTGCGCGATTTGCTCGTCGGTGATATTAAGCCCAAGCTCTTTCTCGCTCTCGGCAAGCGCGATCCACAGCTTACGCCACAGCTTAAATTTATAATCATCCGAAAAAATTTCGGCGGTTTTCCTATCGGCATAACGCGTAATAAGCGGGTTTTCGTAAATGTCTTTCATGTGAATATCTCCCAAAATTATAATATCCTTGTTGCGTTGTCAAAGAAAATCTTTTTTATATCGTCTTCACCATAACCACGCTTGCGCAAATTATAGTTCAATACGCTTATAGCGCCGTAATCGGCAAGGTCAGACGGAATATCGGTCGATCCTTTAAAATCGGTACCGATAGCAAGATTATCTACACCGTGTTTCTGTACGAACCTATCGATTATCGCTTCAAATTCTAAGCACGAGCTCGCACCCGTAAACGCGGTAACCGTGCATAAGCCAATCACTCCGCCGCGCTCGATTATAGCATGGATTTGACCATCATCGAGCGAGCGCTGATGCGAGTTAAATCCGGTATGCGAGCAAACTATTTTCCGAGCCTGTTCGAGCACCGAATAAAAACTGCGCTTATTGAGATGAGCGAGATCGACTGCGCAAGAGCTTGCGTTTATAAAATCAATCACGCTTTTACCCTTTTCGGTAAGGACGCCGTTATCAAGCGCGCCACCCGCAAACGCGTTGTTATAGTTCCATGTGAGCGAACAATATATATACGGACCGAAATCGAACTTTTTGTACGCATCGCCTTCCGCCAAAAACCCGATATCCTCTATCGCGATATAGCATTTTTGCGGAGCTGTTTTGTATCGAAGCGAGTCCGTTATAAATTTAACACGCGCGAGCGCGTCCGACTTAAATTCGCTCGTCCATATCGCGCCTGTGATAACAGCGTTTTTCACTCTGCATTGTTCGAGATAGCTTTTATACCGTTCCGGCGCGTAAACGGTTGGAAAATCATTATGCAAATCGAATATCATAGCAAAGTTTTATGCGGGAAGAAAATTTTTTGTTACACCGAAATCATTCTTCTTCGTCAAGTAACGCAGACGAAATCTGCAAAATCGGTCTGTAAAAATTGGACTGTTCGAGCTCGTCGATCTTGAACCCGCTTAACAGCAAAAAGTCCTCGGTGGCAAGCTTACATATTTTGACTATTCTTTCGCGCATTTTGTCGCGCCCGTCCGAAAAGTCAACGTACTTAGCAAGCGCAGGCACACAGCAGCATGCACCATCGTACAAAAGCTTTTGAGTAATATAGAACTCGTCGTTTTTGGTTTCCTTAATCTTATTGAGCGATTTGGAAAGCTTGTCGAACACAGGAGCAAGGTGCATATCGATAATCTCGTACAGTCGCTCGTAGAAAGTGTGTAACGACTGACCGACTTCCTCGCTAAGCTCGTAGGAGTCGACGACGAACTTGGTAAGCGTTTCGCACAGCTCAACAACGTCAACGAAATTGCCTGTATAAATCTCTATCTTTTTTTCGTCGTTCATAACGACGCGCGGCAGTAACAGCCTGTAAACGAGTTCAAGCCCGTTATAGAAAAGATTTGCATGACGGTCTACCTGACGCGAACACATGGACCGATAGCAGCTGAGCGTAGTAAATTTAAGCGCAAGCTTGCACTCGGACAAAATACTGTTGTATTCTTCTATATCGCCTATCAAGTGTCGCTTCGCGAACTGTTTGTTATTCTCGTCGAACTTGGCAAAACGACTAAGCACCTTGTCGTTTAGCATATTGCACTGCGTAAAGTCGGGCGAATAATTTTTTGCGTCGAACTTCTCGTCAAGCGAATGCGCAATAAAGCAATACTCGTTGCAAAGCGACGACAAGTGTTTGTACGTTTCGTCGCTGGGGGTGATTATTTCCTCGCCGACAATGACCGTTTGCACGGCTCTATAACATGCCTTAACCGCGTTTTCGGCTATTTCATAGAGCGCCGCTGCGACATCCGGCGAATAAAGCATTATTATTTCCCTGTCGATCTTGAACAGATCCGTAAGCTTGGACAAATCATTTGCTGTAAGCGTTCTGAACGTATCGATATCGGCTTCGAATAAATCGTCGCGGGAAATGCGTTTATTGATCAATATTTTGATCTCGTTAAGCATCGCCTTAATGAAAGCGAGCTTGTCCGCTGCCGGCGCATCGTTCTTTGCCATGACGGTGAGCGACGAACGAATCATCTCGACTATGGCGGTCATTTCGTCAAAGTCGTCGTTGCCTTCTTTTAGGTATATTTCGCAAAGAGACGCCAAGTACTGCGCCGAGTACGAGTTTTTGTTATGTTCGAGCGCAGCGCGAAAATGTTTGAGCGCACCCGAAAACTCGGCGTTCATAAAGTAATCGCGAGCGACCGCCATTTCTTTCATTTCGGCGCGCGTATCGATTATAAGTCGCTTTTTTTGAAGCTCGGCGAACCCGAAAGTATTGCCGCACTCACTGCAAGTGAGTTTAGCCGTACGCTCCGCTTTTACAGTCCTTCCGCAAGACGGACAAATTATCGAAATCAAAATGGGCATCATATCCCTCCGTTGGTCAATACGAAAAAATCGCGCGTTCGAAATTGTCGGACACGCGATTCGATTACGTAATTTTTAGTTCTCGCCGCCGGCTGCGTCGTCGCCAACGCTTTTAAGCAAGCTGGCAAAAACATTGTTGTCGGACTTTTCGCTGTAAACGTCGCTTTCCTCGACCTGCTTTTTGGCGGGCTTGCTGGTTTTTACGGCTGTGGGCTGAGCGTCCTCAATGCACTGTTTAATGCTGAGCGTCGTCTTGCGATGCTGATCGTCATAAGCAACGACTTTAACATTGACCTCGTCACCCTTGTGAAGAACCTCGTTAATGTCCTTAACGTAAGTAGCGGCTGCCTCGGATACGTGAACAAGACCCTCTACGCCGGGCTCGATTTCTACGAACGCACCGTAAGGAAGAACACTTATAACCTTACCCAAAACAATCGATCCTACGGGATGCTTTTCCATGCACTTATCAAACGGGTGCGGTTGAAGCTCTCTGTAACCGAGCGAAACGCGCTGTTTCTCGCGGTCGGCTTTAAGAACCAAGAAGTCATAGGTCTTACCGATTTCGAGCACTTCGTCCGGCGAAGTGATATGCGAGTACGAAAGGTGGTCGATATGCGCCAAGCAGTCGATACCGTCTACGCTTACGAACGCGCCGTACGAGCTGATACGCTTGACTTCGCCCGCAACTACAACGTCGGGCTTAACGTTTTCCCAGAATATTTCGGCTTTTTTATCCTTTTCTTCCTTCTCTTCTTGAAGGATTACTCGCTGAGAAGCAACAATCTTACGATTGATATCGTCTATATCGAGCGCACGAAGCCTAAGCGTTTTTCCGACGAACTTTTTAAGATCGGGTACGAATTTAAGCCGTATTTGAGAAGCGGGAACGAATACGCGATACGTGCCGAGCTGACCGGTAAGTCCGCCTTTAATATCCTTTTTTATAACAATTTCGAACGTTTCGCCGTTGCGGATCTGATCGACTTCCTCGTCCGACTTTTTAAGCCTGTCGGCGCGCTTTTTGGAAAGCAAAACGCAACCGCTTGCAGCGTCGCGTTCGACGGTGATGATAGCGGTGATTTCCGAACCGACAGGATATTCCTCGGGCTTGTACTCGCCCTCGTCGCAAACCTCGTCCTTTTCGATCAAACCGTCGATCTTGCCGCCGAGGTTGATACGAATTCCGACTTCGCTAGCCGAAATGACTGTGCCGGTGATCGCTTTACCCTTACGGATAGTTACGGTTTCTTCGTTGTTGATGGCTTTGATGAACTCTTCGTTGCTCGCTTCGCCAAATTCTTGACCCATGTAAGTCTTTACCTCCATAATCGACTCGGTCGGAGTCGATGCCCCGGCGACGATACCTACCACGCCACTGCGGGGAAAAATAATATTTTTGAGTTCGCCGATTGAATGAATAAAATACGTATTACCGTTTCGAGCCGAGCAGAGGTCGTAAAGCTTGTTGGTGTTTGAGCTTGTTTTATCTCCAATTACCAGCATTACGTCGCACTTTTCGGCAAGATCGGCCGCTTCACTTTGGCGCTCATAAGTAGTATAGCAAATCGTGTCGAAAATTTCAACCGTTTTAACTTGCATTTCGCGTATTTTTTTAGAAATTTCTTTAAATTTTTTCGCGTCGTATGTGGTTTGACAAACAAAACACAATTTGTCATAACGGCTAAGCTCGTTTATGTTGCTATCAACATCGATAACGGTCGCGGTATTGTCGCACCAGCCCGCCGTAGCCTCGACCTCGGCGTGCTTACTTTCGCCTATAATCACTATATGATAGCCCGCGTCGTAATGTTTACGCACAATATCGTGTATTTTGGCGACAAACGGACAAGTAGCGTCCATTACCTCATAACCCTTGTCTTTTATTGCCGAATACGTGTTTTGCGCCGCGCCATGCGAGCGGATGATTACACAGCCGTTTTCGCCGTCCTTTAATTCGGGAAGCTCATCAACGCCGTTTATTTTTTTAATGCCGCGCCGTTTAAGATCATCGACGACAGTTTGATTATGAATGATATCGCCGAGGATATAGCAGTTTTTTTCGCCGGCGTGCACTATCGCGGTATCCACCGCGCGTTTAACGCCGAAGCAAAACCCTGCGTTATTTGCTACAATTACCCTTAGCATACGCAGCCTTCTTTGCTTTTTTGTACTGTGCCGAAAGTATTTTGTTTTGCTTTTTCTCGGCTTTGAGTTTTTTCTTTTCTTTCTTCCAGCCCTTTTCGAGCACCCAATTATCGAGCTTGTCGAGCGTTTTCTGCATACCTGTTCTAAACCGTTCGGTCGCTTCGTTGAGCGCGGGTTCATCAACGCGCTTATCGAAAAGATCAGACAAATCGACGGGATCGCCTACCGCCACGTAGTTGCGATGAAAAAGCTTGCCTTTATGGTGGATAACGTAAGGAACGACGCGCGCATTGCCTTTCAGCGCGAACATAGCGGCACCCGAATGAAGCGGTTGAAGCTCGCGGTTTACCCTGTTACGCGTACCTTCGGGCGCGATAACCAGCGTATCGCCGCCTTTTAGCGCGTTAATACACTCGCGCATTGACGACAGTTCTGGTTTTTCGCGGTCGACGAAAATTACGCCGATCGTTTTCATAAGCCACGTTTGGAACTTGCCGCCCTTATTTTCTTTCTTGGACAGCGCGCGTTTCAACCCGTTCGGCAAACCGAAGAAAACGTAAAGAATATCCATCCACGACAAGTGATTGGTTAAAATAATCTGTCCGCGGTCGTATTTCTTGTATTTGTACCTATCCATTACCTTGCACGGAAACAAAAGCTTAGCAAGCGGATACAAGAATACGTATAAGAACTTATACCAACCGTTCATTATAGATCCCCCGTTACCTCGTCGATAATGAGTGACGCGACTTCTTCCGCCGTCAAACCGTCGGAATTGATTTCTTTTGCGTCGTACGCTTGTTTAAGCGGCGCAACTGCGCGCGTGCTGTCGTTACGGTCGCGCTCGATCACGTCCTTTAATACATCTTCGTACACAACGGCTTGTCCCTTTTCAGTCAGCTCGTCGAACCTGCGCTTGGCGCGAATCTCGGCGGATGCGGTAAGGAAATATTTAAACTCCGCATCGGGCAAAACGACTGTACCTATATCCCTGCCGTCGAGAATGACCGAACCGCTCGCCGCGATATCGCGCTGAATACCTAACAGCTTTTGCCTAACGAACGGAATAGCCGAAGCCTCGCTCGCCGCCATGGACACTGCGGGCGTACGGATTTCGCCCGAAACGTCCACGCCTTCCAGCAAAACGCGCTGAACGCCGTTTTCGTATTTAATATCGACCGAAACGTTTTTGAGACAGTTCTCTACCGCTTTGCCGTCCTTCGTCGAAACGTTTGATTTAAGACACTTAAGCCCCAACGCGCGGTAGAGCGCGCCCGTATCGAGATATACGATTTTAAGCCTGGCGGCAACGAGCTTAGCAACCGTGCTCTTACCCGCGCCTGACGGACCGTCCAGCGCTATCGCGTATACCTTGGCTATATCGGGACGAAGAGAGCGTGCACCGCCGAGATAAATATTACGAACGGGATTATTCGACTCCGCAGTTATCATGACGCGAATACATTTTTTAAGCCCGCCGTCGACAGTCGGCTCGACAGCCGAAAAAAGCGCAACGTTATGCCCCGCTTCGCGAATAGCCGTCGCTGCCGCAAACGCCGTAAGATCGGGCGTCATAGACACCGTAATATTAATTACGTCGCCGTCGGCAATCCCGTTTTTGAAATACAGCTTATCGACAAGCTTTTTCGCCGCCGTAGCTATACTATTTTTATCGTTTTCGGCGGTTATCGCACCGCGTATAGATACCGTTTTACTCATTGTAAATTCTCCTCGCAATTATTCCGCTACGCTTTTGGCTGCACTCGTGCCCGCAGCATATCCCGTCGCCATAGCTATATGGAAATTATATCCGCCGGTAAGCGCGTCAACGTCCAACACCTCGCCGCCGAAATATAAGCCTTTGACAATGCGCGACTCCATAGTTTTGGGATTGACCTGTTTTACGTCAACGCCGCCGCTCGTAACCACCGCATGATCGAAGCCCACGTCGCTTATTACAGTCAAGCCGAAGCCCTTGATAAGCGTAACAAGCGACCGACGCTCCTCTTTGGTGATCGAATTGACCGCGCGCGTAGGATTGATGTTCGATTTTTTGATAATAAACGGAATTATCGATTTCGGAAACAGCTCGTCCAGCGCATTCTTGAACTGTTTATTCTGTATCAGTCCCCATTCTCGAACAAGCCGAGAATCAAGCTCGTCCGCTGTCATAGCGGGCTTAAAATCTATTTTTATATCGAACGGATGTGCACGATGCGACAAGTACGCAGATAAAGTTAAAATGATCGGCCCGGACACGCCGCGATCTGTTATCATCATATCGCCGAATATCGGTTTAACACCGTCGGCGCTCACCGTAACGTTTTTGAGCGTAAGCCCTTCCGCGGCGGATAAGTCCTCTTTGGTATTCAGCGCAACAAGCGACGGATAAAGTGGCGTTATATTATGCCCCATGCTTTTTATAAAATCGTACGCGCTTCCGTCAGACCCCGTCGCCGAGTAGCTCATACCGCCCGTACACATTATGACCTTGTCGAAAGCTTCCGCGCCGCCGATATACTTGACCGTAAAACCGTTGTTATCGGGTTTTATCTCTTTTATTTCGTGATACAGCCGAATATCTACGTTATTCTTTTGCGCGTACTTGGTAAGAGCTTTTGTAACGTCGCTTGCCTTGTCCGATTGCGGGAACGCGCGCCTGCCGCGCTCGATTTTGGTTTTACATCCGTTTTCGTTCAAAAGCCGAATAGCGTCCTCAGGCGAAAACCGAGCGAGCGCAGACCGCAAGAACTGCGGGTTCGTAACTACGTTTTGCAAAAACTCGTTCTCGTCGCAAACGTTGGTAAAATTGCACCTACCCTTGCCCGTTATATATATTTTTTTACCAATTTTGTCGGTGTGCTCGAACAGAACGACTTCCGCGCCTTTTGCGCTTCCCGCCGCGACAAGTCCGGCCGCACCACCGCCTATAACAGCTATTCTCATAATTTGAATTTGATATCTTTTATTTTATTCAGCGTACCGTAATCGGTGCGATCGATCACCAGCGGAGTTATAGTTATATACCCGTTATGACACAGCCATTCGTCGCTTGCTTTATCGAGATTGTCAAGACAGCGGTATCCGCCGAGCCGATATATCTCGTCGGGCGATAAATCGTACAAGTCCATAAAGGTAACTTGCGTATTCATCTTCTCTACGCGCACGCCCTTAGGCGAACTTTTCGGGAAGTTAATATTAAGTACCGTTTTCTTGGGGATGTCGAGCGAAATGATCTTTTCGAAATTAGCCTTGAATATAGCGGCGCAGGCGTCGAATTCACTGTCGACGGCGGCTTTATTGTTATCAAGCGACAACGCGATCGCGCGACTGCCCAAAAACACGCCTTCGCTCGCAGCCGACACCGTACCCGAATACATAACGTCGCTTCCCAGATTTTCTCCGTTGTTTATGCCGGATATAACAAGATCGGGCGCTTTGAAAATAGTAGTACACGCAAGCTTAACGCAATCGACGGGAGTCCCGCCGACAGCGTAAACCTTATACCCGTAGCCTTTTATTTCCCTGCAAGTAAGGGTATGCGGCTTCATGGTAAACGAATGCGAAAAGCCCGACTTTTGCGTATCGGGCGCAACAACGGCTATTTCGTGTTCGTCCTTAAACAAATCGGCGACGGCGTGCAATCCGTGCGAATTGTAGCCGTCGTCGTTAGTAAACAGTATTCTCATATCGGTTGTACGGGATTATTTTTGTCGTAAATCGCCTTGTCTACGCCGTGAAGCTTAGCTTCGCGCTTTTTGAAGAACGGAATAGCAAGCTGCGGGAACAGCGCGTAAGTGAGCACGTCCTCCTCTTGGATAGCGTATTCTTCGATTTCCTTCTTATAAACGTCAAGTTCAGGCGCAATATTATCGGCAGGGCGGCAAGTAATGCGCGGCTGATCGCCTATTATCTTTTTGATGATTTTCGCGTCGGGTTCTACGGGAAGCTTACCGTACTCGCCCGCAACTACGCCCTTCGTCTCCTTAGTGACCGATTTATAACGCTCGCCCGAAAGCACGTTGAGAACGGCTTGCGTACCGACGATTTGAGAGCTGGGCGTAACGAGCGGCGGATAACCGAGATCGGCGCGCACTCTCGGCACTTCTTCGAGCACTTCGGTGAGCCTATCCGACGCGTTTTGCTGTTTAAGCTGGTTTATGAGGTTACTGAGCATGCCGCCCGGCACCTGATAAATAAGCGCATTAACGTCGACTTTGAGAACTTTGGGATTGAGTATCCCGTCGGCGACCAAGCGGTCGGCAACCTTGCGGAAGTAAACGGTGCACTTATTGAGTTTATCGAGATCGAGCCCCGTATCGTACTCAGTGCCTTGGAGCGAAGCGACGAGCGCTTCGGTAGCGGGCTGACTCGTGCCGTTACCGAGCGGCGACAATGCGGTGTCCACGATATCACAGCCCGCTTCTATCGCTTTAAGATTTACCATATCGCCCGTGCCCGCAGTGTTATGCGTATGCAGGTGTACGGGGATCTTGACCTTATCTTTAATACGCGAAACGAGCTCATAAACGGTATACGGCAAAAGCAGGTTTGCCATATCCTTAATGCAAATTATATCCGCGCCCATGCTTTCGAGCTTAACTGCAAGATCGACGAAATAATCGATCGTATGCACTTTGCTCGTGGTGTAGCACAGCGCCGCCTCGACAGTCCCGCCGTACTTTTTGGTGCTGTCTATCGCCTGTTTCATATTACGGATATCGTTAAGCGCGTCGAAAATACGAATAACGTCGATACCGTTCTTGATCGACAAACGGCAAAACTCATCCACGACGTCATCGGCGTAATGCTTGTAGCCCAAAATGTTTTGTCCGCGGAAAAGCATTTGAAGCTTGGTATTGGGTATCGCCTTTCTGAGCGCGCGAAGTCTATCCCACGGGTCTTCGTCGAGATATCTCAAACACGAATCGAACGTCGCACCGCCCCACGCTTCGAGCGCGTAGAAACCTACGTCGTCGAGCAGTTTTGCCGCGGGGAGCATTTCGTCGGTGCGCATACGCGTAGCCGCTTGCGACTGGTGCGCGTCACGCAATATAGTTTCCATTATTTTGACTTTTGCCATAATAATTCTCCGTTACCTAAAATTAAACACCGAATATGGACAGCAACACGCCCGCCGCAACGGCAGAGCCGATAACTCCCGCCACGTTGGGCCCCATTGCGTGCATCAGCAAATAGTTGTTCGGGTCTTCCTTTTGCGCTACGGTCTGCGACACTCGCGCCGCCATAGGAACAGCCGAAACGCCCGCACTTCCTATAAGCGGATTGACCTTGCCGTGCGAAAGAACATTCAAGAGCTTCGCCATGAGTATTCCGCCTATCGTACCCACTAAGAACGCAATTAAACCGAGAGCAACAATTTTCAGCGTATCGAGCGTAAGGAACGTCGTGCCGAGCGCTTTTGCGCCTACGCACATCCCAAGGAATATGGTAATAACGTTCATTAGACCGTTGCTTGCGGTCTGCGCCAAGCGGTCTGCCACCAAACACTCTTTAAGTAGATTGCCGAACATAAGCATACCGAGTAGCGGCAACGAATCGGGCAAAATAAGACCGCAAACGAGAGTTACGACTATGGGGAACACTATCTTCTCGCGTTTGGATACGGGACGAAGCTGTTCCATTTTGATAGCGCGCTCCTTCTTTGTCGTAAGAGCCTTCATGATCGGCGGCTGAATAATGGGAATGAGCGCCATATACGAGTACGCCGCAACCGTTATCGCAGGTAATAAATCAAACTGCTTTAACATTGTGGTAACGTATATCGACGTGGGGCCGTCCGCACCGCCGATAATGGCTATCGCCGCCGCCGCCGCGCCGTCAAAGCCCAAACAAACCGCGCCAAACAGCGTTATGAATATACCGAGCTGTGCCGCCGCGCCGAGTATAAAGCTCTTGGGGCTTGCGATAAGCGGCCCGAAGTCTGTCATTGCGCCGATACCGAGGAAAATCAACGGCGGGAATATGACCCACTCAACGCCCTTTTCCATATAGTACAAAAGACCGCCGGGGCTCGTCACGCCGTTTGCCGTAACGGGCTCTTTCATAAGTATCGCATACGCGCCCGGAATGTTTACAAACAACATACCGAACCCTATCGGAACGAGCAAAAGCGGCTCTTTTTTAAGTCCGATGCCGACAAACAACAGCACGCACGCAACAGCGAGCATTACGTAGTTTTGCCACTCGGACTGATAAAGCCCCGTGCTCTCCCATAGGTTTTTGAGCATTTCGACAAAGTTCATTTAGAGCACCTTACTTTATATACGCGAGAATTGCGCCGGTCTCGACGTTATCGCCCTTCTTAACGACGTACGTGATCGTACCGTCGGCGGAAGCGTTGATGTCGTTTTCCATCTTCATAGCTTCGAGAACGATAACCTTTTCGTTCTTTTTAACAGCCGAGCCGTCGGCTTTGGCAAGCGAAAGAATAAGTCCGGGCATGGGCGCCTTAACGGGCGTTCCCTCTCCCGAAACCGCCTTAGGGGCGGCGGGCGCCGCAGCGGGTGCCGACGCAACAACGGGCGCTGCGCCGTCGTTAGATACTTCTTCTACGTCAACAGAGTAAGATTTGCCGTTTACAGTCACATTGAATTTACGCATTATATCCTCCAAAAAATGATTTTTATTATTATTTGTTACGTTTTATTCTGCGAATAACGAATTCTGGCTTTACGTCGTCACCCTCGCCTTCGCTCGAATATATTGCCGCGATTGCGGCGGTGATCGCAGCTACGATTTCGGTATCGTCCTCGTCGGCTTCTTCGCTCTCGACCTTAGGTTTCTTTTTACGCTCGAACAGCTTTTCCCTGCTAAGCGCTTTGGTTTGGAACAGGAAGCCCGTAAGATAAAATATCCCGACGAGAAGCGCAAGCACGAGCAATACGATCACGAACCCGATTAGCGCGTAAAGCGCCGCGTCGCCTATCTTAACGTCGCTTGCAGATAAAAACAGTGTACTCATGATTACTCCACGTGCGCAAGCAGCGCCGCCAACAAATACTGACGAGTGAGATTAGGCTCGATCACGTTATCGAAATACCCGTTCTTGGCGAGCACGAGCGCCGAATTGTTCTCCTCGCTGTACGAGGCGGCAAGCTTTTCAGCAGCCTTTTCCTTGTTCTTGGACGATTTGATGTCGTCGGCATAGATGAGCCGTGCCGCCGCTTCGCTTTCGAGCGCGCCGATCTCAGCGCAGTCCCAAGCGATTTTATAATCGCACGGCGCAACGAGCGAAGTATACGCGCCACCTATCGCCTTACCATATACGAGCGCGAACGCATCCACGTCGAGCGAATTGACCTGATAGATAAGATTAGACATTTCGCGAATAAGCGTGCAATCGTCGCCGCTTCGATCGGTACCCAAGCAATCTGTAAGGAATATCACGGGGCACTCCGCATTTTCGCAAACCATGAGGAATGCGCCGATCTTTGCGCACGCGTCTGCGGTAAGCCGTCCGTCGGCTTTGGTTATATCGGTCGCAACAACGCCGACCCTAACGTCGCCGAGCGTTGCAAACCCGGTAATCGCAACGGGCGCGAAGTCCTTTCTTAGCTCGTAAAAGCTGTTTTTATCGAAAACTTCTTTTATGAGCGCGGCGGGCGTTACCCCCGCTTTAAGTCCCTTGCATACGCGGTTGGGATCGTCGCCCGATTTAGCGCCATCGTTAAACACGGACAAAATCTTAACTATATTTTCGCGAAGCTCTTTATCGTTCTTAACTACGTTGGTGATCAAGCCCTTCTCGGCGATTTGCTTGACCGAGCCGATTTTCTTAGCGTCCGCGCCGCTTGCGCCAGCCAAAACGAGCGGAGACGACGAAGCGAGAACGCTGTCGGGATAAGCGATAACAAAGTCGCTCAAATCGGTAATGTACGCCGAAAGCCCGAGGTTATTCCCCTTTATGACCGAAATAATCGGCACTTCGCCGCAAGCTACCGTATACGCTCTGAGTATCGCACCGTAACCCTCTAACGCGCCGATACCCTCGGTAAAGCGCGCACCAGACGTATCCCAAACAGCAATAAGCGGCTTATCCATACGAACGGCGTTATTGATAGTACGCACGATCTTTTTGGCGTTCTGCTCGCCGATCGAGCCTTTTAAAACCTTGGAATTGAGCGCAAACAAGCAAACGCCCGTATCGCCGACCGACGCAAACCCGCTGACCACACCGTCGCCCGCTTCCACGCCGAGAATGTTTTGCGAACACATAAACGCGTCCGTTTCGACGAACGACTGCTCATCGACGAACGCGTTTATAAATCCCAGTATATCTTTGTTGACAGCGGCAAGCTTGCTTTTTGTATTTTTCAGAGTTTCCATTTAAGCCTCCAACTTATTCCACTATATATTGTATCATTAAAAAATAAAAATTTCAACTGATATTCCGCAAGTTTATCAAATTTCAAATATTTTTAAGAATTTCAAGCTCGCGGCTGTTAAGGTACCGCCACTCGCCGCGCGAAAGTCCGCCCAAGCGAATACCCGCGACCTCTATCCGTTTAAGGAATAGAACGCGCCGCCCCAGCGACTCTATCATGTTCCTGATCTCGTGGTTCTTGCCCTCGGATATCGTTATTTCGAGCCGAGTTTCGTTCTTGTCAGAGTCGAGCACGACGACTTTTGCGGGCGCATACTGCACTCCGCCGTACTCTATACCGTTACGCAGCCTTTTCAGCTCCGCGTCGGTAGGTTCGCCCTCTACGCGCACTGCGTAAACCTTTTTAACGCCGTTTTTGGGGTGCGTTATCTTATTGGCGAGCTCGCCGTCGTTTGTCAAAAGCAAAAGCCCCTCGGTATCGTAATCGAGTCTACCGACGGGATAAACGCGTTCCTTCAGTTTGACGAAATCGAGCACAGTTTTGCGCCCCTTTTCGTCGTTCACCGTACAAACGCAGCCCTTGGGCTTATTGAGCATTATGTAAACGGAACGGGTCGTGATATGAACGGCTCTGCCGTCAACCTCTACGTAATCGCCGTCCTTTATATCGGTGGCAAGATTTGTTACCGTCTTGCCGTTGACGCGCACTCGCCCGTCCGTTACGATCTGTTCGCATTTGCGACGGCTGTCTATTCCGCAGCCGCTTAAATATTTATTGATTCGCATATAAATATGATAACTTATTTATCAAATAAAATCAACTTTATACGCGATGTTTTAAACAAAAAGTACGGTATTACTTTCGTGCAAACGCGCAGTCCATAAGACGCATACATTCCTCGAACATATCGTAGCAATCGAGCACCGTGCAAATATACGTCTTGCCGTTACGAGTTGCCGACGAAACCAAGCACCTGCCCGATTTTTTGGTAAAGCCCGTCTTTATGCCGTTGCCGCCCTCGTAATTGAACAGTATTTTGTTCTTATTCGGGAAATGTCTGTCGTAGTCATGATTATGGTACGGCGTAGTGTAATGCTTGGTCGCAACGATATCTCTGAAAGTTTCGTTCTGCATGGCGTAGTACGAAATCGCGCAAAGGTCGCGCGCCGTGGTATAATGCTCGTCGTCGTGCAAGCCGTTGGGCGTTACGAAATGCGTATTGTTCGCGCCCGCCTTTTTCGCCGTTTCGTTCATCATGGTCACAAATCCGTCTACGCTACCGCCGACTATTAAAGCGAGCGCCACGGCGCAGTCGTTGCCCGATTGAAGCATAAGCCCGTATAAAAGATCGCGCACCGTGAGCATTTCGCCTTTTTGAAGATAGAGCGACGAGCCCTCTACGCCCACCGCTTCGTCGGGTATGGGCATAGGAATATCGAGCATGGTATGATTTTCAAGAACGGTTATCGCCGTGCAAATTTTGGTCGTACTCGCGGGATAACGCTTGGCGTCGCAGTTCTTGGAATAAATAAGCTCGCCCGTATCGCCGTCGACAAGCGCCATACTGCGCGCCGAGCTATACACTTCCGCGGCATAAGAAGCCGAAGCTTCGCTCTCGGCGTTTACAGGTGCGGCGCAAGCGCATGCCGCAAAAACAACGGCAAGCGCCGCACATAAACAAACGATCAGATTCTTTTTCATTTCTTTTTACCGAACAACGAGCCGACGACGTCGGGAACGGTCTCCACTACCTTATCGAACATACTCTTGCTTCCCACGTTGAGCATACGCACGGACTTGCCGTCACTCACCAAAAAGCATACGGGCGAAACGCTCATGCCCGCGCCGCTCGCACCCGCAAACGGATATTCGCTCTGCTGTTTTTGGCTGTATTCGCCGCCGCCGGTGACAATACCTATACTTATCTTGCTGATAGGAACGACGGTCGTTCCGTCTGGCATAACTATTGCGTTGCCGACGATAATGTCTGCGTCGGTTAACGTGCGCATCTTGCCGAACGCGCTATCCATAATGCGCTCGATGGGATGCTCGGTTTGTTCACTCGGTAACAGTGTTCGCATAACTTCTCCTTTGCGGTATCAGACCGATCAAGGTCGCACATACCGCATATATAATGTCCGCAAAAGAAAGCGAAAATATGCCGAAAAACTCTAAAAAAATATATTCATTGTCGTATATCGGTTTAAAAACAGCTTTTTCTTTGTCGATACCGAAGATCGCGCACGCGCTTTCGAACGAGATTTTCAGCATACCTACTATAAAAGCGCTGACCGCCGCGTCGCCCGTGCCGAGCCGAAGATCGAGATCTAAATCTCTTACGCGCACGCGCTCTATCATACGCTTGGATAAACTCACAAGGAATCTTTTTGTAGCGGGTTTAATTCCAGATTTTTCTTCCTCTTGCGTCTTTTTACTTTCGTCACCGACAACAATGCCTTCGAGCTTTTGTTTGACCGCGCCAATATTGACCGATTTTTTGTAGACCGTAAAAAACCACAGCTTAAATTTGATCAAGCCGTAGTCATTGTCGTAATCGATATCGACGTTCATCGTTACGACCAATGGCAGCGATATTAAATGCAAAAATAAAACGGCAACCACCAAATATATCATATTTGTAGTGTTTGCCGTTATTAAGTAAAATATATACGGTAATTATGCTTGTTCGTCGTTACCGCCGGTAGGCTTTTCTTCCACGCTGACTTCTTCGCCGTCTGCGTCGATTTTGACCACTTCCTCGCCTTGAAGAAATTCGGGATTTTCTTCCTGCTTGGCAAAGTTATAAAGTTCTTCTTCCGTCGGTTCGGGCGAAGCCTCTTCGATCTGTTTGATCTTGTCTTGGAGCACTTTCCTTTCCGGCAGATCGTCTATGGCGTCTATGCCGAACCGTTTAAGGAAGGTTTCCGTCGTACCGAACAAGAGCGGTTTGCCGAGCGCGTCCTTACGCCCCGTGATTTCTATAAGATTATTTTTCAAAAGCGCTTGCAGAGCGTAATCGCAGTTCACACCGCGGATATGCTCTATTTCGAGCCTGGTAACAGGCTGACGGTACGCAATAATGGACAGCGTTTCCATTGCGGGATTGGATAAAGCTTTTTCCTTAATGGGGTTCAAAACGCACGCGAGTGTATCGGCATAATCGGGGTTGGAAGCGAGTTGAAGCTTGCCGTTATATGTAATAAGATGTACGCCCGACTTTCCGCCGTACTTTTTTTGAAGCCGTTTGACGGCGTTCGTCACCTCGCTCTTTTGGAGTTCGAGATAATCGCAAATATCGGTTACCTTAAGCCCGTCGCCCGAAACGAATAAAAGCGCTTCGAGCACGTTATCTATCTGTTCAATTTCCAGCATCTTCTTCGTCCTTGCTCCTTTTGACAATAGTTATCGTTTCGAAAATACCCGGTTGCCGAACGCCCACCTCTTGATCTTTGACAAGATCGAGAAGCGCCGAGAAGGTCGTAACGACCTCGTTTAGAGTGTAGTCCTCGTCGAACAGCTCGTCGAAAGTGCAGCTCTCGACGATGGTAAACCGATGACGGATAAACTCCTTCTTCTCCTCGACGGTAAACGGATCGCGTTCGATCTTTTTGATCTTCATCGCTTGCTGACGATCGCCGATCTTATCGAACATCTTTTTGAGCGCCGCCATAAGCCCGTTGGTCGTCATGTCTTTAAGCACGAGCCGCGGCTGACCTACGCTGTCGTCGGGCGCGCGGAAGTGCATATTGATCTTCTCCTGCTCGCGCATCTTTTCGGCGGCTTCCTTATAGAGCTTATATTCTTCCAAACGCTGAATAAGATCTTTTTCTGGATCTTCCTCTTGCGGCACGACCTCGACTTCGGGCTTGGGCAACAGCTTTTTCGACTTGATTTCGAGAAGCGTCGCCGCAACTACGATAAAGTCCGCCGCTTGCTCCATGTCGAGCTCGTCGATCTGCTCCATCGCTTCGAGGTATTGCTCGGTAATATTGGATATAAAAATATCCTCGATATTGATTTTTTCGCGCTTGACAAGATCGAGCAACAAATCGAGCGGACCGTCGTAATTTGCAAGAACTACATGATAGCTTTTACTATATGTCTCGTCATTCGTTTGTTCGATATTATCTTTTTCGACTTCAGACATATAAGCTCCTTTACGGTATCATTAACCACCACAATTGTGTAAACAGCCACGACACGTTGCCAACGAAGAAATTGAGATACGTGCCGAGAATATCGATATAGCCGAACCAGCTCGGCAGGTTTACGTAGTTTTGCGCAGACGAAACGATAAAGCTCAACCCGACCAAGCCCCACAAAATATACTGACCGTTGGTGCGCATGAACGCGCAAAATTTGTTCCCTTGGTGCGTGAAAGCTTCGACAACGCGAAAGCCGTCTAGCGGAAATATAGGCAGTATATTAAAAAATACGAGCGAAAGATTGATAGTTGTCAGTATAGAGAAGAACATCATTATATACCAACACAGTCTTGCTACGCCCGCCGTCGAATAAACCATCGCGTACGACCACGCCCACTGCATAAGGCAAAAACAAAGCGACCCGATAAACGCTATAATCAAATTAGTTACAACGCCCGCGATAGCGACGGTTATCATGCCGCGCGTGCGGTGCTTAAAGTTATATGGATTGACGGGTACGGGCTTGGCATAACCGAAACCTATGAGCATCATCATTATAAACCCTATAAGGTCGAAATGCTTCAACGGATTAAGCGTCAGCCGTCCCGCGTACTTAGCCGTAAAATCGCCGTTCCACTTGGCGACCAAGCCGTGCGCCACCTCGTGCAAAACGAGCGCGATACAAACGGCTAAAAGCGTAAGCACCAATAGCACGAAATAATTAAGCGGGTCGCTGCCGCCGTAGCGCATTGCAAAAATCATAAATCGAACTCCGTTACGTCGTTCCTCGTTATATCCTCATAAGTTTGCGGCTTGACCATGTACGCCGACTTGCCGTCCTTTACCGCAACGACGGGCGGCACGGCGTTCCTGTTGTAGTTGGAAGCCATAGAATAGTGATACGCACCCGTAGACAGCACCGCCAAAAGATCGCCCGTATTGAGCTCGGGCAACATTACGTCGCTTAAAAGAATATCGCCGCTCTCGCAGCATTTGCCGGCAATGCTGTACTTCCTATCGCCTTTTATATCGGCTTGCGTGGCTTTGACCGCAGTATACTCGGCTTGGTAGAGCGCAACGCGCGGATTGTCGAACATACCGCCGTCGACTGCCGCATACGTTTTGAGATCCTTAATTGTCTTTATCGCGCCGACAGTGTAAAGCGTGATACCCGCTTCGCCTACGATCGAGCGCCCGGGCTCAACGATAAGCCGAGGTTTTTTTATGCCGCGCGACTTGATTGCGGCTTTAAGATACTTGACCGAGTTAGTCATGTACTGCTTTGGAGTAAGCGGCATATCGTCCGAGATATAATGAATACCGAACCCGCCGCCGAGATCGAGGCGTTCGACATCGATACCAACGCCGTTAAGCTTGACGATAAAATCGGTCATTTTGTCGATAGCTATCTCGAACGACTGCGGCTCGAATATCTGCGAGCCGATATGACACGCAACGCCCTTAAAGCAAACGTTACGATAGTTCTTGATACTCTCGATTATCTCCTGCGCAGTGCCGTCGGCAATCGAAAAACCGAACTTACTGTCGGGAGTGGTCGTTTGGATGAACCTATGCGTATGCGCTTCCACCCCGGGGTTTACGCGCACTATTACGTTTTGCGGTTTTTTAGAGTGCTTATCGATAAGTTCGAGCTCGCGCACGCTGTCGACCACGAAACACTCCACTCCCGATTCGATAGCGTATTCTACTTCGCTCTCTAACTTATTATTGCCGTGAAAATAAATTTTATCGGGCGCCATGCCGCCTTTAAGCGCGGTATAAAGCTCTCCGCCCGAAACGACGTCCGCACCGAGCCCGAGGGCTCCGAGAATTTTATAAATACCCGTACAGCAAAAAGCCTTGCTCGCATAGCAAACGGTAAAATCGCCGTACTCGCGGCTTAGAACGTCTACGTATTCCTTAGCCGTTTTAACGGCACGATTGACGTCGAACACGTAAAGCGGAGTGCCGTATTGCGCCGCAAGATCGTCGGCAAAGCATCCGCCTATTTTGAGCCGTCCGTTCTCGGCGGATAAATCGCCGAATACGGACAGATTGAATTTTTCGTTATCAGTCTTCTTCATCTTCGTCGTCGGGAAGGTTCGCGTTGTGATAAACGTTTTGCACGTCGTCGTCCTCCTCGAACATATCGAGCATACGGCGGATCTTGACCTCGGCTTCTGCGTCTACGTCCACGGTTGACGCGGGAATTTGCTGAACTTCGGACAAAAGAATGGTCTTGCCCGCTTTTTCAAGCCCGTCGCGAACAACCGCAAGCGACGCGGGAGAAGTGGAAACGTAGCACTCGGTCTCCGAACTGTCGAAATCGTCCGCGCCGAGTTCGAGCGCAAGCATCATAAGCTCCTCGTCGTCATCGCCAGACTGCTTCTCGATAGTAACTACGCCCTTCTGCTCAAACATATACGAAACGCAGTTCGTCGTGCCGAGCGAGCCGCCGCACTTATCGAAGATATGGCGTACTGCCGCCGCGGTGCGGTTTTTGTTATCGGTAAGCGTTTCGACGATAACAGCAACGCCGCTCGTGCCGTAGCCCTCGTACGTAACGGCGGTATAGACTACGCCGCTATCCTCGCCGCTCGCTTTCTTAATGGAGCGAGTAATATTATCGTTAGGCATATTAGCCGCGCGCGCCTTGGCTATAACGTCGCGAAGCCTGGGATTGTTATTGGGATCGGGTCCGCCCGCTTTGACTGCTACCGCGAGCTCGCGCCCGATCTTGGTGAATACGTTTGCTCTCGCTGCGTCGGTCTTACCCTTTTGGCGTTTGATAGTTGCCCACTTGCTATGTCCGGACATAAAATTTCTCCATTGATTGTTATTCTATTATTTTACTATATACCAAAAGATTTGTCAATTAATTTGTGCTTATCTCGCTTTAAGCTCAAACATCATTATAGCGGCGGCGACGGCTGCGTTAAGCGACTCGATATTGTCCTGTGGTATGCTGATTTTTTTATCGGCAAGCTTCATTATTTCGTCGCTCACCCCGTCCGCCTCGTTACCTATAACTATGCAATACTTATCGGCGCAGTTGGCGGATGTTATGTTCTCCCCGTCCATGTCGGCGACGATAAGCTCGTAACCGGACCGTTTAAGCTTGTCCGGTGAAATATCCCGACCGATTCGGCATTTAACGACTGCGGACATCGCGCTGCGCACTACCTTGGGCGAATACACGTCGCAACAATTATTGAGCACTACGTCGTAGCCGAACGCCACCGCAGTGCGTAAAATCGTGCCGACGTTGCCGGGATCGCGAACCCTATCGAGTAAAACCACTCGGTTGTTTTGAGGAAACGCCGACGGCGAAGCGGCGCAAACGCAAAGCACGCCTTGGCTGTTTTGCGTTTCGGTTATTTTGTCGAAAAGCCCATCGCCGAGCACGACGACAGAGTGATCGGCAAATTTTTCTCCAAACGCCCGATACGCCGATTGCGAAAGCACTACGTAGCGCACTTCGGCGCCCGCCGCGCAGGTATCGAGCACGTTTTTATAGCCCTCGACGAAGAACTCACCGTACTCGTCGCGGTATTTCTTTTGTTTAAGCTTGTTTAAGCGTTTGACCGTTTTGTTATCGGTTGAAGTTATAATTTCCATAAAATCTCAAAAAAGCGCCGAAGTTATCGACGCTCTTTGGTAAAATTTATTTAGCAATGGCTTTTGCCGCAGTTTCGGCAAGCGCCTTGAACGATTCCGGATCGGCAATCGCCATTTCGGCAAGAACCTTACGGTTAAGGTTGATACCCGATACTTTAAGACCGTGCATAAACTTGGAATACGAAAGTCCGTTGATACGCGCGGCGGCGTTGATACGAGCGATCCAAAGCGAACGGAAATCGCGCTTTTTAAGACGTCTGCCGATGTACGCGTACATCTGCGACTTCATAACGGCTTGACGCGCTATGCGATACGAACGCGACTTGGAGCCGAAATAACCCTTGGAAAGCTTAAAAATCTTTCTGCGCTTTTTAACTGCGTTTACTGCTCTTTTAATTCTCATAGTGCTTTTGCCTCCTTACTTCTGCGCCATGTTGCGAATGGTCTTCTCTTGCTTGGCGGATTTGAGATAAGCGCCTTGACGCAATCTCATAATACGCTTTCTCGGCTTTTTATTGAGAATGTGGTTTTTACCTTGCTGCGCGCGTTTTACTCTGCCGTTTGCGGTTACGCGAAAGCGCTTTTTCGCGCCGCTGTGGCTCTTCATTTTGGGCATTATTATATCCTCCGGAAAAATTGATTTACTTATGTTAAGTACTACGAACTACTTATTCACGATAGGAACAAGGTTCATAATGATACTTCTACCGTCGACGGCGGGCTTGCGTTCCATGGTCGCTACGTCCTTGACCGTTTCAAAGAACGAGTACATGATATCTACGCCCATCTGCGGACGAGCCATTTGCCTACCGCGCATACGGATAGACACTTTTACCTTGTCGCCGCCTTCGAGGAACTTTCTCGCCTGCTTGGATTTTGTATTGACGTCGCCCGTATCGATGGTGATCGACAAGCGGATTTCTTTAACGTCGGGTTTCTTTTGGTTTTTTTGCGCGTCCTTCGCCTTCTTCGCCGAATCGAACCGATACTTGCCGTAGTCCATAATCTGGCAAACGGGCGGCTGCGCGTTGGGGGTAATCATAACAAGATCGAGATGGCGTTCGTCGGCAATAACCTTTGCCTCGGCAGCGCGCATGATGCCGAGCATTGCGCCCGTTTCATCCTTTACTCGAACGTCGAGATTATCGGAAATCCCATCGTTTGTTACAAGATCCTTAAAAATGGTGAAAACCCTCCTAAAATAAAAAATTGCGAGCTTTAAGCAACTTAAACTCACAACAACAAATAACCGAATATTTTGATGTTTAGAACCGCTCCGAGCAAGCCCGACCGGTGAGATTAAATCTACTTAATGCTCTATTATTATATACCGCCAGTAAACCTTTGTCAATCATTTTAAAGCGGTTTAAAAAAAATTTTTATCCGCTCAAAAAAATATGATATTTAGTATATATTGTTTGAAATCACTAATTAAACACGAACCACAAAAGAATGCCGTTAGATATCATAATCATAGCTAAGAAAACCAGTCCAAAAATGCAATTAAGTTTAACGCTCCGCCTTTCTTTATCGCTTTCGCTTTTATAATAAATAATTTGAGAATCTATATTATCACTACTTTTCGACGATTCCGGTCTATTCTCAGCACGTTTTTTGCCAATATTACTATATTCTATCATCACCGTAATCTGTAACATACACGACATAACAATATATATTATATTCATAATATTAAACGCCAACAATACGCACCGATTGATATCTTTATTGCATACACAGGCGGTAAATACGTTTACTATTGCAATTACTGCTCCTATGATTGTTGTTAGTATCGCAAAATACAATCTTTTAGACGTAGCGTTTTTATTTTTTATAAAATCGTATTCCGTTTGAGTCTCTATCAGATCAAGCTTCTTTTCAACAATGTACATATTTTGCTCATCCATTCTTCTTATACCCCCATACAACAGGTCGATTATCTACATTCCAAGTGACAGTCCAACCACTCGGCTTGTTTGCAGCTTCACAATATATTGTTAAACTACTGCAACCATAGAATGCATATCCATCAATACTTGTTACATTGTTTGGTATCGTTATGTTTGTTAAACTACTGCAATCAGCAAAAGCATATGGTCCGATATTCGTTACACTGTTCGGTATCTCTATGCCCGTTAAACTACTGCATCCGCGGAATGTAGCATATCCAATAAATTTCACGCTAATCGGTATCGCTATGCTTGTCAAACTACTGCAATATATGAATGCAAAACTCCCGATACGCGTTACACTGTTTGGCATCTCCATACTAGTTAAACTACTGCAACCCATGAATGCGTAATTTCCGATACTTGTTATACTGTTCGGTATCACTATGCTCGTTAAACTACTGAAATCACTGAATGCGTAATCCCCGATTGCGGTTACGGGCAAGTTATTATATTCGCTTGGAATATTCACCGATTTATCAATAAGCCTCTTTCCCGCAACGACGGAATAGGATGCATTATCGGAATTTAACGTGTATTTATACAAATACACACTCCAATCACAGTCTCCGTAACCGTAGGCGCTTTGTCCTTGCGTCAACAGCCGCGCCGCGGTTTGTTTATCGGTTAGGTCCTGAGTCACACTCTTAATGCCGTCGCGCTGCTCGATCTGCCAGTCGGTAGCGTCGTCAAAGGTTATTTCTTCTATCCCGCCATCCGTAAAAGCATACTTGCCTATTTTTATAACCGACGCAGGAATCGTTATACTTTTTAGCGTGTCGCAAGAGCCAAACGCATATTCGCCGATTTCGACCACCTTAGCGCCAATCGTAGCGTCAGTCATTGTGGTACAGCCGTAAAATGCTTTATCGGCTATCTTATCTCCGCCGCCCGTGAACGACTTCAAATAATAGCACCCCTCGCACGCGCTAAGACCTATCGAGTCTGCCGAAAGCGAAGTTATGCTCGAATAGTAGAACGCATAATCGCCGACGTTGCCCGTTACGGTTACTTCCGTCAAATATTTGTACATAAAAAATGCGCCGGTGCTTACATTATCCAGCTCGCAAGAGGTGACGGTGGACCCGTTTATTATAAGCTTACGTCCACTCCTCGATATGGGGTTAGCCCAGTGAGGCTCTTGACTACCCACGTTAGAGCTTGCATGACTGCTCGAAATTCCGAATTTGATTTGCGCCCAATCGTTTACGCTGCCGTCGTAGTACACGTTTTCGACCTTATCGCAACCGTGAAAAGCCAAATAATTTATTTCCGTTACCGTTTTGGGAATATACACGTCCACAAGATTGGTACAGCTGCCGAAAAACTCTTCGGTAAGCTTATCTATTGGCGCATCTATTTTGGCGCTCGTCAATCTTGAACAATTCGCAAATGCTCGATTGCCTATTTTTTCTACACAAGACGGAACTTCCACGCTCGTAATAGTTTTGCTGTTATAAAACGCGCGCTTGTCGATTTCTTTTACGGGCGTAAATTTATATCTTTTAGGAACTACCACTGCGCCCGACGCAGAGCCCAAGCCTACAACAATATAATAATCGCCGTCTTCCGCAAGCTCATAATCGAGCGAATTGGGACATTTGGGAATTTCTTCATCATCACCCTCATTAAACGTATAAGCCTGCGCGAGCGAAATATATTTATTGTTGTTTGTTTCGCCCAGTTCACCGTTCATATATTCAATGTTATTAACGGACAAATCGTCATACAAATTAACATTGATTGCACCGGACAATGTTAATGATATTTTATACTTGCCCGTAGCGCCGGTATTGTCATACCAGATTTTATCTTCCGTCAAGACAATATATTCTTCGACATACTCCGGATCGGTGTTATAATATGCATCGGCATATTTCTTGTATAACGTTTCGATATCTATACCTATACCGGGCTCGTCGTTATCCTCGTCGTTGTTACCCTTGTTATCATCATTATTGTCACCGCCGATATCGGAGACGTTATCCCTGTCGCCGTTGTCGCCGCTTCCCTCGCCGTTACCTTTGTCACCGCAAGCGACGAAAGCGAATGCGCAGGCAAATGCCGCGAATACGGACAATAAGATTGTCAAGAATTTCTTTTTCATAAGCTAACTCCTTATCGGGCATTTCTTACATGAACAATACCCATACAACATAAGTATATCTCATTTTGAGATATATGTCAATATCTCAGAACGAGATATTTATAATAAATATATGAAAATTTTGCATCGAATAAAGGAATTGCGAATAGAAACACAATCAACGCAACAAGAATTGGCGCAATTATTGAACGTTAGCCAAAACACTTATTCTCAATACGAGAGCGGAAAGCGGCAAATTCCTATCGATATATTAATACAACTCGCAATGCACTATGAAGTGTCTACCGATTATATTCTCGATATAACCGATATAGACACGCCGTACCCGTTAAAAGATGACTCCCGATTCAAATAATCTACAAAACAAAAAACCGAGTATACTCTCGGTTTTTATTGTTATTTATTTCTTTTAAACAGTCGCACTATCTTTCCCAACGGCTTGGGCAATTTTAAGCATATTATCTTTGACATGAGCATACCTCCCGTAATGATGTATGCGCCGTGAAGATATTTCGTCACAAATTAATCGATATTTCGCAATAATCTGACAGCTTCCGCCCTATCGGGAGCGCCGAACACCGCGTTACCCGCGACCATTACGTCCGCGCCAGCTTTAACTATACTTGCGGCGTTATTTACGTTCACCCCACCGTCTACCTCGATAACCGCGCTCGGCGCGTACTTATCGCGAAGCGACTTAGCTTCCGCAATGCGTTCGAGCGAACCGTCGATAAACTTCTGCCCGCCGAACCCCGGGAAAACCGACATAACAAGAATCAAGTCGAGTTTACTTACGTACGGAGCAAGCTTTTCGATAGGAGTATCGGGGTTTACGGCAAGTCCGCACTTACAGCCCGCATTCTTGATTATATCGATAGTGCCGTCGATATCGCTTTCCGCTTCGAGATGGAACGACACCAAGTCCGCGCCCGACTTAACGAACCGTTCTACGTAACGCTTAGGCTGAGTGATCATCAAATGCACGTCGAAGAACATATCGCTGAGCTTGCGCACGTCGCTTATCATCTTGAACCCGAAGGTAAGATTAGGCACAAACACTCCGTCCATAACGTCGACGTGGATCCAGTCCGCGCCTATCTCTTTCATGTTTTTTACGTCGCTACCCATATCGGCAAAGTTGCCGCTCAGTATCGACGGTGCGATAAGAACTTTATTACTCATACGGATAGTTTATCACACGACAAACTATCCGTCAAACGTTTGAGAGTAATTTACCAATTAGCTATAAAGTCGTTAATAATATCGATATACCCTTTCTTTTGGCAATCGGTTTGCGCAACAGCGTCGACCTCGCCGTATACCTCGCCGTTTATCTTAACGACGATCGTACCCACCTTATCGCCTACGTTTACGGGCGCGCACAGCGCGTCGATTTGCGATACAAGCTCGATCTCGCTCTTTTCGCCGCACTTGACGAACGCCGAACAATCGTCCGCGGCAACTACCGTAACCGTATCGGTTTTACCACCCTCGACGGCGTACTCGCCCACAAGGTCGCCCTTCTTTACGGCAAACACCGTCTTATAGTTGGCAAACCCGTAATTGAGCATTTCCGAAACCTCTTTATTGCGGGTTTTGGAATTTTCCGCGCCGATAGCCACGCACACGAGCCGCGTATCGCCGCGCTTGGCGGTGACGGTTATGCACGAGCGCGCCGCGTCGGTGTAACCCGTCTTTCCGCCGTCGCAACCGTCGTAAAACTTAATGAGCTTATTAGTATTGGTTAAGCCGGTAACACGTCCGCTCGGGTGCTCGAAGTCGTACATCCACACGCCCGCATACTCGAAAAACTCCTCGTGATCTACAAGCGTTTTGAACATTTCGGCTACGTCGTGCGCGCAGCTGTACTGTCCATCCTGCGGCAAGCCCGTGCAGTTCACGAACTTGGTATCGTTAAGCCCGAGCGCAGTGGCGCGGTCGTTCATCGCTTCCACGAACGCATCAACACTGCCGTAAAGATACTCGGCTACGGCAACGCAGCTGTCGTTAGCGGAAGCCACGACAATGCTCTTTAACAGCTCGCCGAGCTTATAGTCTGCGTTGGCGTCTAGGAAAGCCTGCGAGCCGCCCATAGATGCGGCCTTTTCGGAAGCCGTCACCATGGTATCGAGCGATATTTCGCGCTTTTCTATCTCGTCGAACGCAAGCGAGAGCGTCATGATCTTAACCATGCTCGCTATGGGCAAATGCTCTTTAACGTTCTTTTCGAACACGACCTTGCCCGTATCGTAATCGACGAGCATTGCCGACTTGCACGTTTTTGCGAGGCTGTCCTCGGCTTCCGCTTTGGCGTGAACGGCGTTACCCATTACGGGCATCATTGCAATGAGCGCCGCGAGCACAGCCGCAACACCCAACATAATTTTTTTATACATATCTCCTCCAAAGAAATTCATACCTTTATTGTGTATTACTTTGGAAGATTTAATTCATTCTAATTCGGTTATTAAATTATACCCACTAACGACGAGCCGAAAAGACCGAGCGTGATCGTTTTAACAAGCACGCACGCCGCCAGAATAATTATGTATTGTAAAACGCCCACGTAGTATTGCTTGACATCCACCCTCGACGGCATACAACCGCAATTGAGCGCATTGAACTTAAAACAGCCGAACGAAGCGAAGCAAACGACGACGATCTCTATTAAACATATAGGAACGTACAGCACGAACAGCATTGGTAGCGCCGATACGGTAAAAACCACGACTATTATACTTACATTCAAGCCCAAAACGTACGCGCGGTATGCGCACGGCACGAGCGAAAGAAAAGCAAGCGGTTTATAGAAAAACACCGAGGCGGCAAACACCGTATAGACGCTTATCAGCACAAAATCGAATATAAAGAAGGTAAAAATACCTATTCCTCCGCGCAGGAATTTAAATATCGGCGCACCGTTATTCAAAATAAACGTATGTTTATCGTTCACGCCCACGCCGACGGCTATACCTACAACGAGAAAAAGCACGCATATAAGCGCGTATAACGCTACAACGATTTTATTCCGTCTGATGGAATGACCGAGCCTATAAACCCAATCGGTTATTACATACGTCCGTTTCATACGATATATCTATGCAACGGTATTCCTCAATATTCGTCAAAATACGACGGATAATTTAATTTCGGTTTTTTAATTAAGGCAATCGGCATATACGCCGTAACCCTTTGTAAAGTCGTTCAAAAATACGTGCGTGACCGCCGCTACGAGCTTTCCGTTCTGAATTATCGGCGACCCACTCATGCCGCGCACCACTCCGCCTGTAAGCTCCAAAAGCCGTTTATCCGTAACGCGGAACACAATACCCTTTTCCTTTCTTCCCGCTTGCTTGGTCGCTTTTATGATCTCTATATCGAAATACTCGGGACTGCCGTTGACGGTCGTTCGAATTTGCGCACTGCCGACTGTCACGTCGTCGCGCGTGCCAAGCGGAAGCTTATCCGTAGTATCGAAGTCGTGATCGTACAAACCGGCTATCCCGAAATTATTGTTGCACGTGACAGTGCCGTAAATCTTGTCGGGAACTAGTGCGGCAAGAATTGCGCCAGCCTCGCCCTTTTGACCTTTTTTAATGCCTATAAGCTTACACGCATGAACGTGCCCACCCGCAAACGGAATATGCACGTTAAGCTCGTTATCGTAAATTTCGTGCCCGAGCGCCGCATACCGCTTATCGCCGCGCACGAATGTGACCGTTCCCACGCCGTAAAGCTTATCTTTTATCTTAACGCCAAGCCTGCGCTTTCCCGTAAAAGCTTCAGTTATCGGTTTAACGTTAAGCATAACGGTCTCGCCGTTTCTCAGCAGTTTAACTGTTACCTCGTCGCCGAGACCTTCCGTAACTTCCTCTGCCGACGATACCGTTTTGCCGTTGATTTCGACAATTATATCGCCGCGCTGAATACCGTCCACATACGCCGTGCCGTAATCAGTTTCGATACCCGTAACGCTCTCGACAAGCAAGCCCCCTACGTCGATCGAGATACCGACGGGATAACCGCCTACGTAAACGTACTCGGTATCGGCCAGCGCCGCACCCGTAGGAAAACATAAAAATAAAACAAGCGCAACAAGCGCACACACTACTCCGCGCAATTTTTTCATACTTGGTTTAGTGTTTGCCGCTTGTCGAATTATATACTTATTATACTAATTTTTAAAGATTTGACTTAAAATTATCGCACCATGATTTGAGCTCGGCGGCGTTCTTATCCGCCGAATCCGATATTCCCTTGGATCCCGACAACCGTGCAAGCTCGCCCACTATGCCGTTCCGGTCGAGCCGAGTAACGCGGGTTGCGGTATCGCCGTCCACCTCGCGTTTTTCTATATAATAATGTCCGTCCGCCATTGCCGCGATCTGCGCCAAGTGCGTAACGCACATGACCTGATGCCCGCGCGACAGCTCGGCAAGCTTTTTGGCAACGCAAAGTCCTATCGCGCCGCTTATGCCCGTATCGATTTCGTCGAAAATCATAGTTTCGATTCGACCGAGATTACCCGTAATCAGCTTTATGGCGAGCATAAACCGCGACATTTCGCCGCCCGAAATGATTTTAGCGAGCGGAAGCATGGGCTGACCGACGTTGGGGCTGAGATAGAACTCGCACTCGTCGTAGCCGTTAGCCGTCACCTTTTTGATAAACTCGTCCTCGGTCGGGTACGCAGAGAATTTCACTTCGAATTGCGAGTTAGCCATACCCAAATCGGCAAGCTCCGCAAGTATACGCTTTTGCAAAATCTCCGCTCCCTCGTGCCGTTTATCCGACAGCGCGACTGTATTGGTATACAACTCCTTACGAAGCTTCTTTTCCTTGTCGCAAAGTTCGGCGTACAGCTCCTCGCCGTTCGATAACCGTTCGAGCTCGCCGGAAGCGGTCGCTTCAAACTTCTTCATAGCGTCGTAATTGCCGTACTTGGCTTTAAGCGCGCGCAGCTTATCGAGTCTGGTATTGACCTCGTCCAGCTCGTTCTCGCTGCCGTCCATTTTTTCGAGCTCGTCCTTGACGCTCTCTACTATATCGTCAAGCTCAATAGCGACCGATTTAAGCCGCTCGAACAAGCCGTCGTACGTCTCGCCGAACGCAGCGATATTTTTTAGCTCGCGCTCGCCGTCGGCAACGTCCGCAGTCGCGCCGTCCTCGCCGTCCAAACGCTCGGCGCATTCCATAAGCGCGTTCTTAATGCGCTCGGACGCCATAAGGATATGCCGACGCTCGATAAGTTCGTCCTCCTCGCCCTTTTTTACGTTCGCAGCGGCTATTTCGTCAAGCTGATATTTAAGTAGATCTATGCGCCTGGCGCGTTCCGTTTCGTCGCCCAAACCGTTCATTTCGGCAACGACTTTTTTATGCGCGTCGTACAGCTCGCGCTCTTTCGTAAGAAGTCCGTCGTCCTTTTTGAAAACAAAGAAATCAAGGATCTTGCGCTGTTCGGTTATCTTTAAAAGCGATTGATATTCGTTTTGTCCATAGATGTCTACGTAGTTTTGCATCAGCTCGCGCAGCATGGACGTGGTTATCTGCTTGCCGTTCAACCGAATTTCGTTCTTGCCGTCGCGATAGAATTTGCGCGTAACGATAAATATGCCGTCGTCGGTATCGACGCCGACCGCTTTAAGTGGTTCGTCGTTTTGGTAATCGAACACGCCCTCGACGAAGCCGCTGTCCTCGCCGAATTTAAGCATAGATTTATCGTACCGTCCGCCGACGAGGAGCATGAGCGAATCGACGATTATCGATTTGCCCGCGCCCGTTTCGCCCGAGAACACGTTAAGCTCGTTAGTAAACTCTATTTCAAGGTCGCGTATAAGCGCCAAGTTATGAATAGTAATGCGTTGTAGCATCAGTCCTCCGCTATCGGCGCGGGATTGAGCTTGCTCAAAAGCCGCGAGTAGAAACTTTTTTTATCGTAGAAACTTTTTTTATCAAAGCGAACGAACAAAACACTTCTGTCCCAACCTGTGACAGAAACACTGTCGCCGCTGTTTATATCGACCGCCGTCTCGCCGTCCACGAAAAGATCCGCGCCGTGATTACCGCAGTTTTTAAGCGATATTTTCTCGAACGATCCGACGATTATCGGACGCGTGCGCAGTATATGCGGGTTAATAGGCGTGAGCTCGATAACGGGAGTATTGGGCGCAACAACCGCACCACCCGCCGAAAGCGAATAAGCGGTAGAGCCTGTCGGCGTGCACGCGATAAACCCGTCGCAAGCGAATTTATCTATGCGCTCGCCGTCTATACTTACCTCGACCGAAATCATGCGTCCCGTCTTGGACCGGACCACTACGTCGTTAAGCGCATAAAAATGCTCACCGTTATGCTCTGCGTCGATGAGCGCGCGCCGTTCGAGCACGTAGTCACGCTTGATAAGCCGCTCCATGGCGGAGTTAAGTTCCTTCGGCTCGATCTCCGTAAGGAACCCGACCGTGCCCCTGTTCACGCCGAGGATGGGAATTTCCGACAGAGCGCAGTCCTTAGCGATACGCAAGATCGTACCGTCGCCGCCCACCGAAGCAATGAAATTATATGTAACGCCTTTTTCGTACGCCTCGGCTTCGATACCGCACGCACGCGCGGCGGCAAACACTGCGTCGCGGACTGCGTTATCGGGATCTTTATACGGGTTGGAAAAAACGCCTATCTTCATAAACTATTTGCTTTCCTTTTCTGTTTGTTGAGATTTTTAACAATGCCTGCGAGATTTTCTTTCGTAATGCCCGAACCCGCAAGCGAGCTTTTAACGTCGCGGTCGTCGATAAATTTATCGCCGTGCGACAAACATACGCATTTAACGTTATTGCCTATTTCGTTAAGGTAGGACAGCACGCTCATGCCGAACCCGCCCTGCGCGATATTGTCCTCGATAGTTATTACCGCGCTGCCCTTTTTATTTACGCTCTGTAAATATTGAATATCGAGTGGCTTTACGAACCGTGCATTTACGATCTCTATATCGAGCCCGAACTCGTCCGACGCTTCGCAAGCAATATCGAGCGCACGGCCGCCCGCACAAAGAACGTAGATTTTTGATTTTTGTGCTTTACGCACCACTTCCCACTTGCCGTAAACGATGGGCTCGTGTTCGCGCTCTATTGTATACGACTTTGGATAGCGAATAGCGAGCGGCGCGTTATACGACAGCGAAAATTCGAGCATACTCTTTAACTCGTTGCCGTCCGTAGGGCACATAACTGTCATGTTCGGCATTGACGAAAGATAACTCAAATCGAATACGCCCTGATGTGTAACGCCGTCCGCACCTACAACACCCGCGCGATCGACGCACAGCGTTACGGGATAATTACCTATGCAAACGTCGTGTAAGATCTCGTCGTACGCGCGTTGCAGAAAAGTCGAATATACGGCGAAATACGGTTTTAGCCCTGCCGCGGCAAGCGCCGCGCAATAGGTTACAGCGTGTTCTTCCGCT
The DNA here is from genome assembly GCA_014799665.1 of Clostridiales bacterium. NCBI lineage: Bacteria > Bacillati > Bacillota > Clostridia > Eubacteriales > Clostridiales bacterium. The sequence continues at coordinate 496,047 of JAAVHP010000012.1, read as the reverse complement.
ATACCCACGTCCTTAAATCGTTCGGGATAATCTACGGAAAACTTTTCGAGCCCCGTGCCGATAGACATAGCGGCGGTAACGGCAGTTACGCGCTCGTCCTTTGCCGCGGCTTCGGTCAGGAACTCGCCGAGCACCGTCGAAAATTCATTGCTCTGTTTTGCGCTCGCCGAAGAAATACCGTGCGAATGCTCGGGATCGACCGTTGCGCTTTTAAGCCCCTTGCCCTTATCGGTTACCACGTGAACGATGACGGGCCTATCCTTGGTTTTGACCTGTGAAAAAACGTTGACAAGCTCTTTTACGTCGTGCCCGTCAAACGGTCCGTAGTACGATATTCCCATCGCCTCGAACATCTTATTGGACAGCACGACGCGTTTAAGCAAGGATTTACCCTTTTCGAGCACGGTAAGCGCGCCGTCGCCGAAAAGCGGAATTATCGATACGGCGCGTTTGATTTCCGACTTGATACGCGCGTATTTTTTGCTCACGCGTAATCTTGTAAGATACTTACTCATTGCGCCTACGTTCTTGCTGATCGACATTTTATTGTCGTTGAGAACGATCACAAGCGGAAGTTGCTCGCTGCCTATGGCGTTGAGCGCTTCATACGCAAGCCCGCCCGTAAGCGCGCCGTCGCCGATGACAGCGACAGACGAATAGCTCTTGTTTAACCGCTTTGCCGCTTCGGCAAACCCGAGCGCAACCGACAGCGATGTGGACGAATGCCCTGTGCCGAATGCGTCGCAATCGCTCTCGCTCGGCTTGGGAAAGCCAGAAATACCGTCGTTTTGGCGCAAGCCGTCAAACGCTTCGCCGCGCCCCGTCAAAATTTTATGCGCATAAGACTGGTGCCCCACGTCGAAAACGATCTTATCGTTAGGGCAATCAAAAACGTAATGCAGCGCAACCGTAAGCTCGACCGCGCCGAGATTGGACGCCAAATGCCCGCCGTTGCGTTCCACAACGTCGACAATGCGCGAGCGCAGGTATTCGCACTCGCCTTTGAGATCGTCCGTATTAAGCCGTTTTAAATCGTTCGGCGTTTTAATGCTTGCGTAGTCCACTTTTTACACTATTACGAATTTTTGCACCAACTCGTTCAAAAAACGGGTATCGCCACCCAAAAGATCGAGCTTCTTTGCAGCATTATTAAGCATTAAGTTAAGTTCTTTCTTAGCGTCGTCGAGGTCGAGGAATTTAAGCACGCTTCGCTCGCCAATGCTAAGCCCTTCGAGATATTCCGATATATCGTCGTAGAGCTGGAACGCCCTGCCGAAAGCACGCGCGAAATCGTTTACTCTAAGACTGTCGATTATAGCGCTCTCATCCACTTCCTCGTGCGCCGACACGGTGAACGTTCTGCCGAGGTCGCCGCCTACTACCGATACGCGCGAACGGTTGCCGAGCGCATACCCGCTGTCGCACGCGAGCCGAATGAGCGCGCCCGTCTTAAAGTCGTACATTTTGAAAAGCTCGTCAAGCGAAGTGATCTCACCGTAAAGATCTGAATACTGTCCGCGGATAAGCCCCATATCGCCGCCCGCGCCCGAATACCCGATAAACGGACTGCTCTTGCCGTCGGGCATGGGACAGCTCAAAATACGATAGGATAAATCGAGTAGCGCGTCGCCAGCCAAAAGTGCCACGCCCTCGCCGTAGCGCTTGTGAACGGTTAGCTTGTCCCTGCGATAATCGTCGTTATCCATGCACGGCATATCGTCGTGAATAAGCGAGTACGAGTGCAGCATCTCTATTCCGCACGCGTAATCAAGCGCATACTCGTCGGGCGGACAAAACAGGCTGTGAAGCTCCAAAGTAAGTATCGGTCTAAGCCGCTTGCCGCCCGGGAATAAAGCGTATCTCAATACTTCCTTAAACGGCTCGGCATAGTGAAGCTCGCCTACAAGCTTTTCCAGCCTTTCATCTATTTGTTCCTTCCATTCGGCAAGGCGTGATTCGAAAAAATTACTCATCGCGTTCACCGAGGACGGGTCTACTCAAAATCTCGTCGAGCTGTTTGTTTAGGTCGTTAATGCGCGCCTGCATACCGTCGAGCTCGTCGACGCACGTTTTGGTGAGTTTTAGCCCGCTTTCGAAAAGCGCAACACTTTCTTCGAGCGATACGCCCGCGTCGCTTTCGAGCTTATCGACGATAGCTTGAAGCTCGCTTATCTTATTTTCAAAGTCTTGCGAAGTGACCTCTTTCGTTACGTTTGACATATCAATCACCTACCTTGGTTTGGCTTACGACGGCTGTCGCCACGCCGTCTGAGAAAATCATTTGCACGCTGTCGCCGGCTTTGAGCATCGATGCCGTTTGCACGCGTTTATTACCCTTTAATACAGCCGCATACCCTATCTTGATTATGCGGTGCGGATCGAGCGCGGAAAGAATGGCTTTTAACTTTTCGCTTTCGCTTTTCTTTGCCGTAAACCTTGCGCCTACGCCCGACTTTAACAGCTGAACGGTATTAGTCAGTCGCGCAAGCTTGGTATCGAGCCGTTTTTGGACCGAATAGTTCGCGCGCCGCATTTCGAGCTTGACCGTGCTGTAGCCGTGAACGACGCGCTTTTGTACCGCCGCCGTAGTGGCTCGCCCGAGTCGATTAAGCTTACCGACCGCCGATGCGTATCTGTTAAGCACGGCACGCTGCATGGCGTAAGCCGCGCCGTTGACGTCAGCTATAAGCTCCAATGCGTGGCTGTTTACAATCTCGCCCGCAATGGACGGCGTTCCCGCACGCGTGCCCGCGCAAAAGTCGCAGAGCGAATAGTTTATCTCATGCCCGACCGCCGAAATGATCGGGATCTTCGATTGCGCGACCGCGATAGCAAGCTCCTCGTCGTTAAAGCTGTCGAGGTCCTCGTCGCTTCCGCCGCCGCGGCAAAGCACGATCGCGTCCGTCGTGCATTTTTGCAGGCGCCTTATCGCGCGCGCCATTTGCGCCGCCGCGCCCTCGCCCTGGACCTTTACCGGATAAACCCTAATATTCACGAACGGACATTTGTCGTACACTACGCGCATAAAGTCGCGTATCGCCGCGCCGTCGGGGCTAGTAACTGCAACCACGTTTACTATATACTTTGGAAGGAGCGGACGGTTTTCGAAATAACCCAGTTCTTGCAGCTTTTGTTTGAGCGCGGTAAGCTTGGCATTCTTATCGCCTACGCCCTCTAAAAAGTACTCGCAATAAGTGAACGAAACAGTATTGCGCCTATCGTAAAAGTTCACGCTGCCGCGAACAGCTATCTTTGCGCCCTTTTCGATTTGATCGCGCGACGAGAAGTGAACGCACCGCACCGAATACGCGCCGTCGGCAAGCACCAAAAACGTATGCCTGTCTGAATACGATATATCGGCGACCTCGCCCGTAAGCGTAACGTCATGTAGCAGCTCCTCGTCGTCGAACACACCGCGCAGGTAGCGCGACAGCTGCGAAACTGTCATCAACCTATTCACGGAACGCACCGTCCACAGTGTTCTGTAAAAGCATAGCGACCGTCATAGGTCCTACGCCGCCGGGCACGGGCGTAATATAGCCCGCAACCGATTTGACAGTATCGAAATCCACATCGCCGTGAAGTCCGCTCTCGTCGCGGTTTATACCTACGTCGATAACGACCGCGCCGCGCTTTACCATATCGGCAGAGATAAAGTTCTTGCGCCCCACCGCTACGACGAGAATGTCCGCCGTTTTGGTATAGGACGAGAGATCGTCCGTTTTGCTGTGGCAAACAGTAACGGTAGCGTCGGCGGCAAGCAAAAGCATTGCTATGGGTTTACCGACTATATTCGACCGCCCAACGACCACGGCGTGCTTGCCCGCAATTTTCACGCCCGTGCTCTTGATAAGCTCCATAATGCCGCGCGGAGTGCAAGCGACTACTCCGTTTTTAACTCCGGTAAACAGCTTTCCCGCGTTAATACTTTGGAAGCCGTCTACATCCTTATCGGGCGAAATCAACGCAAGCGTTGCCGTCTCGTCGAGATGTTTGGGCAAAGGTAACTGAACGATTATTCCGTCGACCGACTTATCGTTATTAAGCTTAACTATAAGCTCGTTAAGCTCTGCTTGCGTAACGTCCTCTTTAAGTTCATACGCAAAGGAGCGAATGTTACACTCGTCGCACGCCCTGATCTTATTGCGAACGTACACCGCGGACGCGGGATCGCTTCCCACGCGTACTACGGCAAGCCCCGCCTTACGCCCATGCTTTTTCTCGAAATCGAGCGCGAGCATCCTTACGGCGGCGCGAACATTACAAGCTATTGCCTTGCCATCGATTATTTCAGCCATTTGCGCTCTCGCCCTCGTTGGCAATTACGGACGCGAGTATTCCGTTTATAAACGCATGGCTCTTAACGTCCGAATAAATCTTGGCAATTTCGACCGCTTCGTTTGCAACGGCGGCGGGCGGAGTTTTGGTATACATGATCTCGTAGCACGCAACGAACAACAGCGCGAGATCGGCTTTATATATGCGGTCGTACTCGTAGCCTTTCGCGTACTTAACAATCACGTTCTTAATATCGGCATTATGCTCGACAATACCGTTCACTATCGAGTTCACGTAATCACGAGCGTCGAGGTCCGCGTCGCCGAGCAGCTCGTCTTTGGTTTCGTCGTTATATTCGCCCGTCATGACCATTTCGTAGGTCAGCTGAAAAGCTATTTCACGCGCAGCGCGGCGTTTCATGATATTGCCCTCCGTAAAAAATGCCAAATCGGTCGTGCAGCTCGCCCGACCGAAAAATACTAATGCTTGGGAAATTTGACCGAAATAATGTTAACGTTTATCACGCCCATCTTATAATCGGTCATGGTTTCCACTGTTTTCTTGATATTGTCCTGAACCTTGTATGCTATATCCGAACAACTAACTTCGCTGTTTACCTCAATGTAAACGTCGGCGTCGATCGTGTCGCCCACGATAAAACACCGTACGCCCCTGCCGCATACGGCTTCCACGCCGCTTATTTCCTGCGCCGCCAAACGTATGATCGAACGCAGCACGTTATGCCCGTACGTTATTCCGTTCGAAAATAGATTGTTTCGCTTAGCGCTCATTAAACTACCTCTGCCAGATACAGCATATCATTTTAATTATAACACATATCAATCGAAAATACAATACTTTTACGCCGTCATTTTTCAATTTTAATTCCTACTTCTTTTAAGGAAAGAAGTAGGCAAGAAACCTTTACTTTGATTTCTATTCCCCCAAAAAAACTATACATTCTATAAAAACACTTAACAATATTAATTTTAATTCCAAATTAAAACGGGCGCTTTTACGCGCCCGCCCGTGAAATTTTTCTTATTACAGATCGATAGGTTTGATACGAACGTATTCGAGCGACTTGCCCGTTTCGGTCGTTACCATGTCGAGCACCTGTGCAACCTCTTGATCGGTAAGCGCGTCGGACTTGATAATTACGTTGATATTCTCCGTGCCGACGGTTACCAAGCAATCGTCGAAGCCGAGCGACTTGATAAGCGTTTCGAGACGCTGCTCGGTATCCATACCGTTGACAAGCGCCGCAAGACCGCTTTCGGCGTTGGCTTTTGCTTCCTCGGAACTGGCTTCACTTCCGATGATCGCTTCGTAGTACATGACCGTTTCGGAACGCGAGGATTCCCTATCTGCACGCGACGCGGCAAAGTAGTCGCTGTACGTCGTGGTGGAGTCCGCGCCCGCGGGCGTATTCGACGGACGGTTCAAAAAGTAGTTCAAGCACCCCGTCAACACAAGAAGCGCGACCATGCTCGCAAGTACGATAATCTTTTTCTTTTTACTCATAATGCCTCCCTAAATGGATTTTGGATATACCATGATTTTTTCTATCGACAGGTCGAGCAGCGTGGATACCGCATACATGACGTCGAGCTTGACTTTTGTTTGAGTTCCGCCGTCGCACACAACGAGCGCGCTGACGGCTTTGGGATTTTCGGTATCGCCGCCGAACCCCGACGGTGCGGATCTATCCCAATTGATTACTACAGACGCACTGCCCACGCCCGAGATCTGCGACACGATGCTTTCCACTTGCGCGCGCATCGACGAGCAGTAATCGGTCGAACTGTCGGCAGAAAAGTATCCGCTTAGCCCCGTAGTGCTCGTCTTTTCGTCGGTGCGCGACACGCACGAAAAGTATATTATCAGCACAACGATAAGGGTTACTATACACAGAATAACGGGCAGATGCTTTATGCTTTTCAGCTTTTCGATAAAGCCGCGAAGTTTATCCATAAGACATAACCGCCTCCTCGTCGATACCGAAATAGTCCGCAATCGACTTGATGATTTCACTCTTATTTATATGCTCGTCCCCGCCCGTAATGACGGATTGCGAAAAATTTACAGTAGCCGATTTTACAGTCCACCCGTCGACTTCGAGCTTTAAGTCGAAATCGACGCCAAGACCTTTCGTAGAAAGATAATTCTTGACCGAATTTACGAGCATTTCTTCCTTAACTCCGTCCACGTATTGAAGATACCCGCCGTCGATCTCCACTTCGTCCGCCGAGAAATCGAACTTAAACCCATTTTTAAGCAGATTTGGTATGGGCGTAATAATCGCAAGCACGGCGACGCTCGCCGTTACCGAACGGATAACGTTGCGCGTCTTTCCCTTCGGCAACAGCATTTCGGCGACCGTCGATATAACGGCGAGCGCAAGAATGGTTATTCCCCATGCGGCAAACGAACTCATAACCCGATATTCCCCGTGCAGATAATCATTGATAAAAACAGTATGTAAAGAAACGTCATTGCACTCACGACAGCCGCTATTATCGACGACGACTTGCCAATCGAGGTCATGATATTGCAAAGCTTCTCGCCGCCGAGCGGCTCTGCGATCGCCGCAGTGAGTTTTAGCGTAAGCGTGAACACGGCAAGCTTGCTTATGACGGGCGCGGCGCACAGCACTATCAGTATCACTGCGCTCGACCCCAACGCGTTCTTTATCAGCACGTTGCCCGCCATTACGAAGTCGAAGCCCTGCGACAAGTATCCGCCTATAACAGGCACGTACTTAGACACCGCAAACCGCGCGGCGCGCACCGATATTCCGTCCCGCACCGATGCCGTTATGCCCGACACGCCTATCACCGCCACAAACAAAAAGAAGCTCGTCGCCATGAACCACTTACACGCCGACCGAAAAAACTCCGCCGTTTTGTCGAGCTTAATGCCCGTTGAAATGGACCCAATTATATCGAAAACAAGTCCCATAAGAAGCGCGGGAAAACCGAGATACACGATCGCGCTCGTCATGCCGCTGCCGAGAATCGCAACCGACGGCGAATAAACACTAGCCGACGAAGCCGCTCCCGTTGCGGTCATTAACGTGAGCAGTACGGGCGACACAGCATTTATTTGCGTTTTGACCGAAGTAATAAACTTTACCGCACTTACGAGCACCGCCGAGAAATACCCGACCACAAGCGATATCGCTATCGTCGCCGTAGCGAAATACACGACCTTTTCGATCGCTTCCGATGCAAACCGGCCCTTTACCGAATTGATAAGATTGTATGCAAGTACGATCGCCAAGCAGCCTATGAGCATTGGCATGAATTCGAGAACGTCCGCGCCCAATAACGCCGCAATATACGAAACTATACTGTTAAAGTCGTTTTCATACTCGCCCGACGATACGGCACGTATGCGCTCCGCTATATCCTTAAACCCGAACACGGCAAGCTGGTTGGAATTAAGCATATTGAGTATGCCCTGCACCGAGCTGAGGTCTAGGTTATCGAGTGCGTCGTCGACGGTATCTTCAACGCTCGTTTCGTTATTCTCGTTGCGCGGCGAAACCGTTTCGGCATGAGCCTCGGTCGGCACGGCAATTAACAAAAGAACAAACGCCGCCGCGATTATAATCAATTTCAATATTTTTTTCACGACAGCATACCTGCAATAAACTCGAACAGCTTGACGATCACCGGCAGCGAGGTCGCAACGATTATAAGCTTGCCGCCGAGCGTGACCTTATCGGCGAGCGAGCTAAGCCCCACGTCGTCAATTATAGAAGCCGAAAACTCGGTCACATACCCCACCGCAATCACCTTGAACAAAAGCTTGATTACGCTTGTCGCAAGTCCCGCGCGCTTGGCTATATCGGTTATGACCGAAAAAATATCCGAAAAATAATCGATAACCGACAGCACTACTACGATGCCGCCCGCAAGCGCGACGACTGCGGCTAGCTCGCTTTTTACGTCGTGCAGTATCATAAAGCAAAACGCGGTTATGAGCGCGATCGCGGCGATCCCGAAAATTCCCATCAGTACATACCGAACACCGATTTCAGCGTATCGAACAACTGACCTACCATGTTTATTATCATGATAAGCACGATAACAAGCCCCGCAAGCGTTACGAGCGTTGCGATCTCGTCCTTGTCCGTCTTTTTGAGGACCTGATTGATTATTGCCGTTATCAAGCCGACAGCGGCTATCTTGAAAATTATGCTTATATCCATATCACCGCCCGAAGAAAACGATTACAGCGTGAGCACGCCCACGCCGAGTCCCAACAGGAAACCGAGCTTGACCGCGACCGCACCGTACTTTTTGAATTTTTGCTCGGCTTCCGCATGAAGCTTTTCGAACAGCTTACCGAACTCTTCGAGCTCGCGCGTTTGCGAGCCGCTGTCGGATACGCCGAGAGAATTGAAAAACTCGCATACCCGCGCGTAAAGCTCGGCGGACAAAAATCCTCGACTTATAGCGGGCGCGCCGTCCTTGCCAACGGCGTAATCTGCGTATTCGTGCATTTGCTTGATCAACAGCGAACTTTCGACTTTTACCTTGCCGAGCGCGGTAGACACCGAATCGCGCCTATATGTCATATTTCGTTTCAGTTCGCCTATCACGCCGCACACGCCCGCAAGATATACGGCAGTCCTCTTATACGAAAGCATTATAAGGTAGCCTATCGTCGCGCCCGCCGCTACGCATAAAAACACTATCAAAAACTTAACGCTCACGCCGGCACCTCGTTATAAACGCTCAAATTTCGATTAGGCGCGCCGGAAAGCACCGCATACAGTTCCCACACCCCGTCGGCGACTGCCTGCTTGTAGCACGGCTTTTTGAGCAAATCGCGCGGCGTTTCGGCGTGTACTGTAGCGATAACCTTAACGCCGCACGCGGCGGCTTTTCGCACGCCGTCTATATCGTTATCGAACAACTCGTCGGTCGCTATAAAGTCGGGACGCATATTTGCAACGCCCGTTTCGATAGCCACTGACTTGGGTACGCCGCTCATGATATCGGTACAAGCTCCCACGTCGAGCATAGGCGTCCCGTTCACGCACGAGGCTATTTCCTGCTTCTCGTCGCACAATAAAACGTTAAGCCCGCGGTCTGATAAAAGCCGCACAAGATCGCGTAGCATTGTCGTTTTCCCCGCTCCCGGCGGCGACATTATAAGCGTACTTTTAAGCCCGCTTGACACCACGCGCGAATATAAGCTCTGCGCGCAACCTTTTATCTGGTGCGGCAGTCTGATATTGACCGAACAAAAATCTTTAACGGCGATCACGTTTCCGCCGCTCATCACGCCGTAGCCGCATACGCCTATACGTATTCCGCCCGAGACCGAAACGTAGCCGCGTTTGAGCGTTTCGGTAACCGTATAAAGCGAGCGCGAGCACGCGCGCATAACTACGCCCTCCGCGTCGGACCTATCCGCAATAAACGCTTTAAGCTTGTCCTTGGTAATACCGTCCCCGCATAAATAATAATATACGCCGTCGTAGCATACGCGTACGGGCGCGCAATTTATTATGCGAAGCTCGTACACACGCTCAGTCATAAGTCTTTTTAGCGGTTGCACTAGCCTGTCCGGTATGAGCCTGTATAACTCTTCCATACCGTTATGTTTATGGCAAAATACGGCTCGATATGTTAATATTTTCGCTTGACTTTCAAACGAGCGTATTGTATAATACAAAAAACAACCGAGGTGAAGATGTATATAACTTCTTGCAAATAATCGTTACGCTTATAACATCCCATTAATCTATGGGCTCACTTTGCAAGGAGTATTATATATGTCAATGATAAAGGTACAGGGGCTAACCTTTTCTTACGACGGCGGATTTACCGACGTCTTTAATAACGTTTGCTTTAATATAGACACTAACTGGAAGCTCGGCTTCGTCGGGCGAAACGGCAGGGGCAAAACCACCTTTCTTAAACTTTTGCTCGGCGCGTACGAATATAAAGGCTCGATAACTTCGAGCGTCCGTTTTACGTACTTTCCTTTTGAGGTAAACGACAAAACCCGACTTTCGATAGAGGTATTGGGCGATATTTGCGATACGAGCGAATATTGGCGTTTGCAGCGCGAGCTGAATAAATTAAAGCTCGATGAAGAACTGCTATACCGCCCGTTCGACACCCTTTCGGGCGGAGAACGCACCAAACTGATGCTCGCGGGCTTGTTCCTAAACGACGGGAACTTTTTGCTCATAGACGAGCCTACCAATCACCTCGACAGCTTTTCGCGCGAGACCGTGGCGCAATACCTAAACGGCAAATCGGGTTTTATACTCGTATCGCACGACCGCGCATTTTTGGACGACTGCGTAGATCATATCTTATCGATCAACAAAACGAATATCGAGGTGCAAAGCGGTAACTTCTCGTCCTGGTTCGAAAACTTCGAGCGGCAGCAAGCATTTGAAGCCACGCAAAACGATAGGCTTAAAAAGGAAGTGAAAAAGCTGACCGAAGCGGCGCGGCGAACGAGCGAATGGGCACAAAACACCGAAAAAGAAAAGAGCCGCAACAGCGCTTCGAACCACTCCAACGTAATGGGTACGCGAGTGGATAAGGGATATATAGGTCACAAGGCGGCTAAGCTGCAAAAGCGCGCAAAGGCTATCGAAGCGCGCCGCGAGGATGCAGTCGAACAAAAATCGCAGTTACTTAAAAATACGGAGTACGCCGCCGATCTCAAACTGTCGCCCCTATCCTATCGCGCCGAACGGCTTGCTTACGCCGACAACATATCGGTAACGTACGGCGACGCGCCCGTATTCCCGCCCATGTCGTTAGAGATCAAACGCGGCGAAAGAATAGCGTTGTGCGGAAAAAACGGGTGCGGAAAAAGCAGTCTTATAAAGCTTATTGCGGGAAAGGAGCTTTCGCATACGGGACGGCTCGTGATTCCCGCCGATTTGAAAATATCGTACGTGCCGCAGCACGCCGATCACTTAAGCGGTTCGCTAAAAGATTTTGCAACTCTGAACGAAATCGACGAAACTCTTTTCAATACGATACTGCGCAAAATGGACTTTAAGCGCGACGAGCTATTTTCCGATATTTCGAGCTTATCCGAGGGACAAAAGAAAAAAGTGCTTATCGCCAAAAGTCTATGCCAATCGGCGCACCTATACGTTTGGGACGAACCGCTTAACTACATCGATATATATTCGCGTATGCAAATAGAAAAACTGTTAAATGAGTTTGCGCCCACCATGATATTCGTAGAACACGACGCCGCGTTCCGCAGTAATATTGCAACGAGAACTATCAAAATGTAATTTTTTACATTAAAAAAGAAGCCCGAAGGCTTCTTTTTTAATTACTTATTTAACGCGCTCCATGTACGTTCCCGTGCGGGTATCGACGCGGATCTTATCGCCGATATTGACGAACAGCGGCACGCCGAGCGTAAAGCCGGTTTCGAGCGTTGCGGGCTTATTGCCGGGCTTACTCGTGTCGCCTTGAATACCGCCCTCGGTATCGGCAATAACGAGCTCAACGAAGTTGGGCGGCTCGACCGCAAACGGCGAACCCTTGTACGACGAAATGGTGACGGGCATTTCTTCCTTAATGAATTTAAGCGCATCCTCGCAAATGTCGTGATTGAGCGGAAGCATATCGAACGTTTCGCTGTCCATAAAGTAGTAAAGATCGCCGTCGCTGTACGAATAGGTGTAGGCGCGCCTATCGATATGCGCTTCCTCGTACTTATCCGACGGGTTGAACGTGTTTTCGAGAACCTGCCCCGTAATAACGTTTTTAATCTTGGTGCGGACAAACGCCGATCCCTTGCCCGGTTTTACGTGCTGAAATTCGACGACAGTGTAAACCTTACCGTCCATCTCGAATGTTGTGCCTTTGCGGAAATCTCCTGCCGATACCATAAAAATCCTCCTCGGAATAAATTACTTTTGTGTTTACGGGTATTATCCGTAAAAGATTAGATACTGAGTTTTTTGTCGTAAGCCGTAATATCGGTTACGCCGTCCTCGCCGACCACGAGCATATCCTCTATGCGCACACCGCCGAGTCCCGGAATATAAATACCCGGTTCTGCTGTGATCACCATATTGGGTACGAGCACCGTTTGCGAGTTTTTGCCTACGCGCGGCTCCTCGTGGATATCCACACCCACGCCGTGACCGAACGAATGACCGAAATTATCGCCGTAGCCGTGCGAGGTTATGTATTCGCGCGCGAGCGCATCCGCGTCGTGGCAGGTCATGCCCGCCTTGATATTCTTGATCGCGTATTCCTGCGCTTCCTTGACAATATTATAAACCTCGGCAAGCTGTTGACCGGGGTTGCCTAAGCAGAACGTGCGCGTCATATCAGAGCAATAGCCCTCGTACTTTGCGCCCATGTCCACAAGTACCAACTCGTTCTTATCGAGCTTCTTATCGGACGGATGGTGATGGGGCTGCGCGGTGTTTGCGCCGAATGCGACTATCGTTTCGAACGAATTTTTTTCAGCGCCGCCGATGATCATTTCGTAATTGATTTCCGCCATGAGCTCGCGCTCGGTTATGCCCGCTTTTGCACGGGATATAGCCTTTTTAAGCGCGGTTTCCGCAATCTGTTGCGCAGTTTTGATGAACTCGATCTCTTTTTCGGTCTTGACAGCGCGCTTAGCCTGAATCGCCGCTTCGGCGGGTTTAAGCTTAAAGTCGCCGAGCGCGGACTTAAACGCTTGATACTCGTCGATATACATTTTTTCGCCGTAACCGATGTTCTTTGCACCGAGATCTTTAAGAACCTCGGCTATCTTGCCGTAGAACTCGGAATAGGTCGTAATGACGATTTCGAAGTCGGTCACGTTTTCGCGCGCTTCCGCTTCGTACCTGAAATCGGTAATAAACACGTTTTTGGTTTTACCGATAACGACTGCGCCGAACGAGGTTTCGAAATGCGTAAAGTAAAAACGATTGCTCTCGTCGATCACCACGAACGCGTCGATTTTGGGATTATTTTCAAAAAGATCGGTTGTACTCATTATTACCTCTTTTCCTATTATACCATATCTTGCGCCGTATGTTAAGCGTTTTTATGAAGATTTTTCATGATGAGCGCGTCGTCCGCCATTGTGCCGTTCGACTCGCAAACGATATACGGCGACATTTTATACTCGTCAAACAGCTCGGCAAGCGGCGCGTACTCGGGACCGTATTTCGTGTCCTCGAACGTCAAATGCCGTATCTCGCCCTTATCGCCGTACTGTATCTTGGAAAAATGCACGTGCATTTGCGAAGCTTTATCAAACCCAAGCTTGTCGATAGTATAATCAAGTATGCGGCGGTAATCGTCCTTGGTTTTCAGTCCGCCATGCATATACGAATTGATATGCCCGAAGTCGAAGCACGGATAGAACTTTTCGTAAATAAGGCAAAACTCGACGACCTCCTCGACCGTGCCGATTTGGTTGTTTTTGCCCATGGTTTCCAAACAGACCTTAAAGTCGTAATCAAGCTTTCTGCACGCGTCGGCGAGCAAAACAAGATTGCTCTTAGTCCGCTCCACCGCTTCCTGTCTTGTCGCCTTGCCGCACGCCGCGGGATGAACGACAACGCGCTCGCCGCCCAGCTTTTTGCAAGCTTCTATCGACTGCAAAACGTAGCCTATCGATTTACTTATCATTTCGGGCTCGGGATTGGCGAAATTAGTATAGTACGGCGCATGAACGCTTATCGCAATATCGTATTTGGAAAAGGCTCCCTTGATTTTTTGCGCCGTTTCGTCCGACATACTGACGCCGCGCCCGAACGAATATTCAAACGCATTAAGCCCCAAGCCGTGCAAAAACTCGCCTTCTTGGTACGTGTGTTTATTCCCCGCTTCGTAAAAGCTGTTGCTGTTTCCGCTCGGTCCTATCCTTATCATTTCTTGTACCACCCGATATCTTGATGCACCTGCTTCGACAGCTTATCGGTCGTGTCGAACTTCTTGATTGCACGGATATATTCATGGAAGTAAATCGTTACTTCTTTATCGTAGATATTCTCGTTAAAATTATCGAGCATGATTTCGACAACCGTCTTGGAAAGGTCGAACGTAGGTCGTCCGCCTACGTTGGTCGCGCCGTAATAGGTGTTCCCGTCGATAACGCAGCTCGTGCCGTAAACGCCTTTCTTGGGAAGCATTTTGCTTGCGGGAAACTTAATATTCGCGGTGGGAATATCGAACATACGCCCCGCGCCCCTGCCACGCACGACCTTGCCGCTGAGCATGAACGGTGCGCCGAGGTATGTATTCGCTTTTTCCATATCGCCTTTTTCGAGCAATCTTTTAACGACGGTGGTCGAAATGCGCTCGCCGTTCTCCTCGAACTTGTCCATTACTATACAATCGACGCCGTGTGCTTCGCAATACTTTTTAAGAAATTCCGCGTCGCCCTTTGCGCCCTTGCCGAACGAGTAATCATAGCCGCACGCTACGGCCTTGATCTTATGATGAGCGAAAAGCAAATCAAGGAAACGCTCGGCAGTGCAGTTTTTAAGCCGACTGTCGAACCGCATGGGAAGCACGCAATCGCACAAGCCGTCGAGAAGCGCAGAGCGCTCGGCATACGTATACACCTGCTTTCCGTCCATATTGAACTGCTTGTAGGCGTTGTTCGTAAAGGTTGCGACCGCGCAAGTAAGACCGTGCGACTTGGCGTATTCGCCCGCCAATTTTATTAGCGCGCGATGCCCCAAGTGCATACTGTCGAAATACCCGAGAGCAACGCAGGCTTCTTCCGTAGTAAGCTCTTTCATCATTTTATATCCCACCGTCCTTCAAATACGTTTTTAGCTTTAGCACGCCGTTCACCGAACAGCCTATGCCGAAAAACTCGTCGTTACAAAATATAAGACTGTCGCCGTCCGTTTCGCACTCGATCCTCCTGCCGTGGATAAGCTCGTCGTAAAGCTTACTATCGACCGAAAACCTCGGCATATCAAGCGCATTTTGCGGCGCGATCAACGCTTTTTCCTTTAATTCTTCCAGATTGTCGAGGGTGATGCTGTCCTTTATATCGAACAATCCCGACCGCGTGCGCTGTAAATAAGTGAGCGTTGCGAGCGAGCCGCACATTTTCGCCACGTCGCGGCAAATCGCCCGAATATATGTCCCAGACGAACAAGTGATCTCAAAAACCATTTCGTTCATCCTGGGCTGACAAATAAGCTGTGCGTCGTAGATAGTGACGCGCGAGGGTTTAAGCTCTACCTCTTTACCGTCGCGAGCTAAGGCGTATGCGCGCTTGCCGTCTACATGCTTCGCGCTGTATACGGGCGGTATTTGGTCGATCTCGCCAACTAGCGACCGCACCGCGCCGAGCGCTGCGTCAACGCTCGGTATGTCGTCCGTCCTGTTTACGACCTCGCCCAGCGCGTCGAGCGTGTCCGTTTCGTAACCGAACTCGAACTTTGCAATATAAGTTTTCATTCTGCCCGAAATATAATCGAACAGTCGCGCCGACTTGCCGACGCCTATAACGAGCACGCCCTCCGCCATGGGATCGAGAGTACCCATGTGCCCTACGTGCTTTTCGCCAAGTATGCGCTTGACCTTGCCGACCGCCTGAGCCGACGACATTCCGCGCGGTTTATAAAGATTGATCAGTCCATTCACGATAATTTATCAAGCGCGGCCTTTGCCGCAGCAACAGTTTTTTCCATAACATCGTAGCGATTACCTTTAATGATACAGCCCGCCGCGTTCTTATGTCCGCCGCCGCCGAAGGTTTCCGCCGCGGCAGCTACGTCCGCCTTTTTAGAGCGGAAAGACACGCGGAACAGCCCGCCAGGCTGATCGCACATGGATATGGATATTTTAACGCCGCGGATGCTCGACGCGTAGTCGATAAGCCCTTCGGTATCGTCGGAAGTACAGTTACAGCTATCGAGCATTTCTTTCGTAATAGCCATAAGCGCGATTTGCCCGTTCTCGAACAGAATAATACCGTCGATCGCCTTAGCGGTCAGACGTATGCGCGAAAAGCTTTTGTTTTTGTAAAGTTCCTGATTGAGCGTACCCGCATCAACACCCATTCGGCAAAGCGAAGCCGCTATATCGAACGCCTTAGCCGTGGTGTTATTGTGCATGAAATGCCCCGTATCGGTCGAAAGCCCCGTATAAAGACAGGTTGCGACCGTTTTATCGATAAGCCCCGTGCCCTCAAACATATCGAAAATAATTTCACACGTACTGCAAGCGTCGCCGTTTATAAAGTTTATCTTACCGTACTTGTTGTTTGTGGGATGATGGTCGATATCTATAATATTTTTTGCGGTGTCCAAAAACCGTCTGTACTCGCCGAGCCGAGTATCGATGGCGCAGTCGACGGCTATAAACAAGTCGTAGTCATTAAACCGCGGCGCGTTGAACGAATCGTACCCCGGCAAGAAATCGAACGAGTCCGTTTTTTCGGCGTCGCAAACCGCGTCGGCGGTTTTGCCGAGGTTTTCGCAAATAAACCGCATGGCGAGCGCCGAACCTATGCAATCGCCGTCTGGACGGATATGCCCGCAAATAAGCACCTTATCCGATGCCTTTATCGCCGATATGATTTCAGTCGTTATTTCCGTCATTGCTGTGAAAACCTTTGATCAACTCCTCAATGCGCTCGTAGTAAGCCTGAGATTTGTCGATCACGAAGTTGAGCCGCGGCACGCCGCGCATTTCGCTGTTCTCCTCGGCAAGCCTGTTTCTGATATAGCCCGCCGAACCGTTGAGCGCGTCGAGCACTTTCTTATCGTCGTTCTCTATCGATACGAACACCGTGGCGTACCGAAGATCGCGCGACATCTCGGCGTCGACTACGTCCACACCGTGAATACGCGGATCGCTGAGCCCGTCGATAATTACGGCTACGTCGCGCTTTATAATACTTCCTATGCGTTCGGCTCTGTGGCTCGTGCCGTTCCTGCCCCTCACTTGCTCTCCTTTTCAACGACGAAGCATTCGATCTCGTCGTCTTCGAGGTACTCGGTATAATCGCTTATCGCGATACCGCATTCCAAACCGATAGTGACTTCCTTAGCGTCGTCCTTAAACCGTTTAAGACCGACGATATTGCCCTCGTGAATGAGCTTTCCGCCGCGGTACAAGCGCGCCTTGCCACCGCGAACGATCTTGCCCGTTTGCACGTAGCTACCCGCGACGATACCAACGCCCGAAACCTTGAAGGTAGTGCGGACGATAGCTTTACCCGTAGTGCGTTCGACGAACTTGGGCGCAAGCATATCGGTGATCTGTTCCGTAACGTAGTCGAGCGCTTCGTAAATAATGCCGAACTGCTTAATGGAAATACCGTTGCGTTCCGCGGCGTTACGCGCGTCGCTGTCCGGCTTAACGTTGAAGCCGATAATGCTCGCCTTGGCAACCTCCGCCATCATAACGTCGGACTGGTTGATAGCGCCTACGCCGCTGTGTACGACGGTGACCTTGACTTCCTCGTTGCCGAGATGAGAGAGCGATTCTTTAAGCGCTTCGGCAGAGCCCTGAACGTCGGCTTTGACGAGAACCTTGTATTCTTTGAGCGAGTCGCCTTCCATTTTGCTGAACGCCTTGTCGAGATCGGCAAGCGGAACGTCGGACATCATCTCGTTCTTGGCTTTCGCCGCACGTTCTTCTATGACCTGACGCGCCATCTTTTCGCTCTCGACCACGGCGAGCGGATCGCCCGCTTGCGGGACCTGCGCCAAGCCGTATACGGCAACGGGAGTCGACGGACCCGCCGACTTGATATTTTTGCCTTTATCGTCGGTGAGCGAGCGTACCCTGCCGTACGTCGTGCCCGAAACCACGTAATCGCCGACTTTGAGCGTACCGTTCTGAACGATAACTGTCGCGACCGCGCCGCGCCCCTTGTCGAGCCGCGCTTCTATAACGTAGCCGCGAGCGTGACGGTTGGGGTTGGCGCGAAGATTCATGTACTCGGCTTGGAACAGGATATTTTCAAGGAGCGTATCGATCCCCTTGTTCTGCTTAGCCGAAATAGGGATCATAGGCACGTTGCCGCCCCACTCTTCCGCCAAAAGCTCGTGCTCGGCGAGCTGTTGCTTGATCTTGTCGATATTCGCGCCCTGCTTGTCTATCTTGTTGATAGCGACAACGATAGGCACGTTCGCTTCCTTCGCGTGCTTGATAGCTTCCTCGGTCTGAGGCATGACGCCGTCGTCCGCCGCAACTATAAGAACCGCTATATCGGTGACAGTCGCACCGCGGCGACGCATTTCGGTGAATGCTTCGTGACCGGGCGTATCAAGGAAGGTTATCTTCTCGCCGTTTAGCTCGACCGAGTACGCGCCGATATGCTGGGTAATGCCGCCCGCTTCGCCGCTGACGACCGACGTTTTGCGGATAGCGTCGAGGAGCGAGGTTTTACCGTGGTCGACGTGACCCATAACCGTGATAATGGGCGGACGCTTAACAAGGCTTTCCTCGGGGTCGGGCTCGGAGTGAAGTTCGAGAAGCTGTTCTTCCTTGGTTTTTTCGAGTTTGAGCTCGATATTTACGCCGAGAACGTCGGCAACAAGCTGCATGGTCGGGAAATCGACGACGGAGTTTATAGTCGTCATAATGCCGAGCTCCATGAGCTTTTTAATAATTTCCTGCGCCGTCTTACCTATCTTTTCGGATAAGATCTTAACGGTGAGGTTTTCGGTCGTGATGACCGCATTCTCTATCTTGATAGGCGCAAAAGGTACGACCTTATTGACCTTTTTGTTTTTGAGCTTACGCGTGCCCATACGCTCTTCGTCTACGTTCTCTTGAATGTAGCCTTTGCGAATAAGCGTGCGCTTGTTCATTTGCCGCTTGTCGTCGGGCTTTACCGCAGACTTTTTGCTAGCCGTTTCGCGCTGTTTGCGCCCTGCCGTTGCGGGCGGCTCGAACTTAGCCATAGACGGGCGCGACAAACTTCCCGCAGGGCGTGCGCCCATGGGACGAGTACCCGTTGCGCCTGTACGCGGTTGCGGACGAGCGCCGTTCGCTGCGGGACGGTCAGAACGCGGGCGCGGCTCGCTTACGGGACGGGGCGTGTGCTTGATAACGCCGCGTATATAGCTGGGAATAGCCGTACGCGTTCCGCTGTTCTCAGTAACGACGGGACTCGCGGTCGTGCTTGCGGCAGGCTGCTGCGCAGTCTGTTCCGCGCCCTTATCTTCAACGGGCGCTTCCTGCTCGGCAACGCCGACGACAGGCTCTTGCTTTTCCTGCTCGGGAACGCTTACGACGGGCTCGGTCGCTTCCGGCGTAGCTTCTGCTGCGGGTGCGGAAGGCTCGACGGGCTTTGCCGCTTCCCTTTCGGCTGCGGCAATGCGCTGTTGTTCTTCCTCTTGCCGCGCGCGTTCGGCGGCAATATCGGCAAGGCGTGCACGAGCCTCGGCGTATAGCTTTTCTATACGCTTTCTGATCTCGGCAACGCGCTTGGCGTTGTTTTGCAGTTCATTGGATTCCACAAGCGTGTGAAGCCGCTTAATGTTCTTCGCCGCATCGTCGGTGTTCGATACATTGGTTGTCGTGTTATCCAAAAAAATTACCTCCGTAACCCATTTTCGAGTTTGTATTGCACGCTCTCGTCGTTTGAAACGAATTGAACGACCGCACTTGCCATGTTTCCGTCGGTCAGTCCCAGCGCTTTAACGTTATTGCCAACTACTTCTTCGAGCGCCGCCGCCATAACGAGCGGAATACGCTTTTGCTCGGCGAGCCTTTTCATGCCGTCCGCAAGATTAACGGACGCCGTGCCGCTCACCGCGAGAAGTTTAACGCCTCGGGAAGATTTAAGGTTGTCGTAACCATAGACTATCTTTCCCGCACGCTTGGCAAACCCTATCATTGAAACAAATTTATCGGTCTTGCTGTCCATTATTTATAAGATTTCTGTAAGCTTCCGTGATCGACGCGTACACGCTATCGGGGATCTGTTGCTTAAATACGCGTGACAGCGCGCGTTTTTTGGTCATGTTTGCTATGCACTCGTCACATCTACAAACGTACGCGCCGCGCCCCGCAGCCTTGCCAGTCGAATCGAGCGAAAGCTCGCCGTTAGAGCTGCGAACTATGCGAACAAGCTCGGATTTATCCTTTTGCTGTCTGCATACTATGCACGACCGAAGCGGAACGTGCTGCATTTAGTCAAGCTCCCCGAGATCCTCGTCAAACACGTCGAAGTTGTCGCTGCCCATTTGCTCGGCACGCTCTGTCGCCGCCTTGACTTCCTGTTCCATAGCCGAGTACGGTTTGATATCTATTTTCCAGCCCGTGAGCTTAGCGGCAAGCCGAGCGTTTACGCCCTCTCTGCCGATAGCAAGACTGAGCTGATCGTCCATAACGACTACGCGCGCTACGCGCTCGTCCTCTTTTGCTTCGACCATGACGACCTTAGCGGGCAAAAGCGCACGCGCGATATATTCGAGCGGATCCTCGTGCCACGGGATAATGTCGATCTTTTCGCCGCCGACCTCGGATATAATGCTGTTTACGCGCGCGCCGCGGTTACCGACGCAAGCGCCGACCGCATCAACGCCCGAATCGTTGGCATGAACCGCCATTTTCGTTCTCAAACCTGCTTCGCGGACAATGCCCTTGATAGCGACTACGCCGCTCGCAATTTCGGGAACCTCGATCTCGAACAGCTTGCGCACGAATCCGGGCGCCGTGCGGGTAACGAGAACTTGCGGACCGCGCGAGGTCGTTTTGATACCCTTGACGAAAACCTTGATCTTGTCGCCGACCTTGAACTTATCGCCCGGCAACTGATCCTTGGGATAAAGCACGGCTTCCATCTTTTGGATCTCTACGCATACGTTCTTGCCGTCGACGCGGTGCACGACGCAAGTCACGAGCTGTTCTTCCTTTTCGGCAAGCTCGGTATACGCCTTTTCGCTCTCGACTGCGCGAAGTTTTTGCGTGACTATCTGTTTGGCCATTTGCGCAACGATACGACCGAACTCCGCCGCGTCCACGTTGCCCAAAATCTCGTCACCGACCTTGTACTTCTTATCGACAAGCCGCGCGTCTTCGAGGCTGATTTCGGTTTCCCTGTCCTCGACGACCTCGACGACCTTTTGACAAGTATAGATGTTAAAGGTTTTTAGCTCGGGCGTCATGACGATCTTTATCGCCTTGGGAACGCCGTACTGCTTTTTGTACGCACTCGTGAGCGCGTCTTGAAGCGCGTCGATAAAGACCTCTTTCTTGATCCCGCGTTCGGTCTCCAAATCGCTCAGCGCGTCGTAGAAATCGGCTTGGAGCGTAAGCGTCGAACTTTTCTTAGCCATTTTTTCTTCTCCCGAAAAAAATATTTTTTGGTTAAACACTTTTTAAGTGTGATGTTGATTTATTCAAACTCGATAAACGGACGAACAAGCGACACGCGCGAACACGGTATTTCCAGTCTTTCGCCGTCCGTTTCGATCACGAGCGTATCCGCCGTTTTCTCGATAAGCACTGCACCGTCGTAAGCTTTTAGCTTCGTTCCGTCAAGCGGCGCGAACAGCTTGACCTCGACTTTTTTACCGTAGTTGCGCTCGTAGTCACGTTGCGTCTTGAACGGGCGGTCAAGCCCCGGCGACGATACGTCCAAACAGTACGGTCTGTCGCCCGTGGGGTCGAGCGCGTCGAGCGGTCCGTCGAGTGCGTTGGACACCTTTTCGCAGTCGTCCAAGCTGACGCCTGTTTCGTTTGCTATATAGATTATCAAATGCTTATCGCCGTAGAGAGTCTTGTACTCTATGTCCACAAGCTCGTAGCCGAGCGTGGTTACTACTTCCTCTATTACGGGCTTAGCCTTTTCGATAACGCTGTTAATAATGCACCTCTTAAAAAGTAAGAGCGGGTTTTGTCAACCCACTCTCACGCTAACTCTTATAGTACCTTACATACTATACCACTATTACAATGAATTTGCAAGCATTTTTGCATATTTTGTGTTATTATTTTTTTTGCGCCAATATCTTGTGCATGGCGATAAACGCCTTGGCTGTTGCCGCCGCGTCGTGATAGGCGCGGTGCGCGTTCTCGTTTGTTAGCCCCAAGCCTTCCAAAACCTTATCGAGCGTGAGCTTGCTTATGCCCGGGATAGCGAGCGGCGCAATACCCATTGTGTCGTAAGTTTTGCGGTCGCCGAACGCGAGACCGCATCTGTTCCCGCCTTTCAGAAGGAACGGAAAGTCGAAAGATATATTATGGCAAACGAACGAGCAGCCGTAGCTGAACTTATAGAAATCGGGCAAAACGTCCTCAAACAACGGCTGCCCCTTTACCATGTCGTCGGTTATGCCCGTCTTTGCGGACACCTCGGGCGGAATAGGTCTACGCGGATCGATAAGCGTGGAAAAATACTCGGTTATCCTGCCGTCCTCTATCCTTACCGCGCCGAGCTCCGTCGGCTTGTCGTAAACGATAGACAGTCCCGTCGTTTCAAAGTCGAACACCACGAACCCGCCTTTCAGCGCGGGCGGAAGCTCGCTCGCCGCCTCGAACATACTCGACTGAACAAACTCCTCGTACGGCTGCGGTATTACCCGCTCGTACTTGTTAGGCACGGGCTTAGGCTGTGTTACGGTCAGTCCGTCCACGTCACATGTACACATTTCGCGCACGTAAATCGAAGCTTCGTTTCGCGCGCTCTCGTACTCGACGTTACCGAACACACACACCTTTTTACTCAAAAGCTCGGGACTGACTATGCCGCCGCGGCTGTCGGGCGAATACCTGCATTGTAAGCTAGTTTCGCCGTCATAGAGCAAAAACCGCTCGTACTTTCGCCCGCCCTTGCTCATGAACTCGGTGGGCATGGCGAACACGCCGCAAACGGTCACGTTGTATGCGTTCGCGGTCAGGCTCGACACAGATTGCGCGGTTTCGACGTTAAGATTGCCGAGTATGGGCTTGCAATTCCTAACGGCGTATTCTTTCGTCGGCGCGGCGACCGTCGCCGAGTACGTAGTGCCGCTCGCGGCAAAGTCGACGATTTCTATATCGGCAATAACTTCCTGCGCGTAATTGTTTTTCAAAAACTCGTTAAGGCGCACCACGTAGTCGTTCTTGGCAAGCTCGTACATTGCGCCGTGCATTTTCATTTTGACCTTGCAGGGCGTACCGATCTCGGCGGAAATAGTATGAAGCACCGACGACACGTAAGAGAACCTTTCTGTGAAAGCAACTACCGCGGCGCGAATATTTGCGGGCGTAGGATCGTCGTCGACTATGTTAATTGAAACCTGCGCGGTGAACCCGCAAATTTCGGTCAAAAGCGCGGTAAGCTCGAACTTGTTTCCGTCTACTAACCGCCTATCCTCTTTTTTGCAAACGACGGTAACGACCGCGTGCGTATTGTCGGGAAACGTCACTTTGGGAAAACGCAACGCGCTGAATTTGCCGCTCGTTTTTTCGTTTACTTTTTTATAGATCTCGTTCATGTCAAATTTCGTTCTTTTGTTTTTTATCGACGAGCGCCATAAGCTCGGTGAGAATGTCTTTCGTTTCGATCGTTTTAACTATCTTGCCGCGGATAAAGAGCGCCGCTTTGCCCTCTCCGCCGCCGCAAACGCCGAAGTCTGCGTCCGCCGCTTCGCCCGGACCGTTTACCACGCAGCCCATTACGGCGACCTTCATGGGCGTTTTAATATCCTTGGTCGCAGCCTTAAATGCGTCGACGGTTTGCTTTAAATCGTATTTACAGCGCGAGCACGTGGGACAGGAAATGACCTCGCAATAGTTTTTGTCTATGCCGATTTCCTGCAAGATCATGCGCGCCGCTGCGACCTCGTTTACGGGATCGCCCGACAACGACACGCGTATGGTATCGCCTATGCCGTCTATAAGCAGCGAGCCTATCCCCACCGCCGACCGCACTACTCCGCGCTCGTCCGTGCCGCTCTCGGTCACGCCGAGGTGCAGCGGGTAATCTATTTGCTCAGCCAGTCTGCGGTACGCATTTACCGTGGTTTTAACGTTCGACGATTTGACCGACACGACTATATCGGTAAACCCGAACTTTTCGAGCAGTCTTACGTGATCGAGCGCGCTCAAACACAGCGCGTCACTCTTATCAAGCGCTATGTATTTTTTTTCGAGCGAACCGGTGTTCACGCCTATGCGAATGGGTATGTGATGCGCCTTACACGCGTCGACCAGAATTTTGACCTTGCTCTCGTCGCCGATATTGCCTGGATTGAACCGAATTTTGTCGAACCCTATTTCACAGCACGCGACGGCGAGCTTGTAGTCGAACTGTATATCGGCTACGAGCGGCATATCGAATTTGCCGATAAGCGGCTTAACTGCTTCGACCTCCGCCATGCTCGACACAGCAAGCCGCGCAATATCGCAGCCCGCAAGCTGTAAACGTTTGAGCTGTTCGAAAGTGGCGGAAGTATCGAGCGTATCGGTGTTCGTCATGGACTGAACGGCAATAGCATTGCCCCCGCCTATCGTTATATTACCTATTTTAACCGTTTTACTCACGGATATATTTTACAACACGAACGATAAAATGTCAACGATTAAAACGAATAACAGCAGCACGATCAGTCCCACAAAGTTGATTATGCCTTGCACCTTGCGGTTTATCGGTTTTTTGCGTATCCATTCGATAACGGTAAACACGATCTGTGCGCCGTCGAGCGCGGGGAACGGTATAATATTGAACATTGCAAGATTGCTCGCGAGCAGCGGCAAAAGTATGAGTATGTTTCGCCAATTGGCTATCGACACGTCCGCCATAAGCTTGATCGAGCCGACGGGTCCCGACACCGAGGTGATCGGCACTTTACCCGATATCAGCTGACCGAACGAGCCGAGTATCGACCAACTCAGCTTAAACGTATACGGAACGCAGTACTTAAACGCATTGCCTGCCGTACCGTTTGCAAACGTGCTTACAGTCGCGAACCCGAACCCGACGTAAGTAAGCGGATTGCCGTCCGCGTCGAGAGCCGCGATCTGCTGTCTTACGACCTCTATATCAAGCTGCTCGCCGTTGCGGCTTACTCTGAGCGTTACTTTATCGCCCTCGTTAAACCCGCTCGCAAGATCTGAATACGAATTCATGACCGAGATATTCTTGCCGTTCACGCCGAGTATAATATCGCCCTTTTGCACTGCGCAATAGGGCGCGCCGTCGGGATTTTCGTACACGTCCGTTATATACGGCACGGCGCAACCCACCGCCCATATATAAATAAACGAAAAAACTATCGCCGACAGAAAATTAAACACCACGCCGCCGAGGAGAACTATAATACGCTTCCACGGCTTTTGCTGATAGAAAGTTTTAGCGGGGTTGCCGTCCTTGTCGAGCCGAACGGGTTTTTCTTGTTTTTTTACGCCGTCCTTATCGAGGTTGAGCTTAGCCAGGTCCTCCTCCGCTTTTTCGCGCATTACGTGGCTTAAAAGATCGTCGGTCGGGTTTTCCTCGCCGGAAGGATCGGGGTTTATACTATCTTTCTCGGGTTTTTTATCGGCAGGGTTCTCGTCGTCGTCCGTATCGCCGAGGAAGGAACAGAATCCGCCGAGCGGAAGCAATCGTAGCGAAAAAACTTCGCCGTTCTTGCGCGTGCGGCTGAAAATTTTCGGGCCGAACCCGACCGAAAATTCTTCCACGGTGAAACCGAGAATTTTTGCCGTTGTGTAATGCCCCAACTCGTGAATGAGCACCATGCATAACAAAATAGCAAGCGATAAAAGTATATAGCCGAAGTATACCAAAATACACTACCTCAATATTTCAAGTATATTTTGTCGTAGACGCGTTTATGCGTTTGGAAAACGCCGTCGGCGTCCTCTATCTTCTCGACGGGCGTACTGTTCAGCGCGTCCTCTACTGTCGTGACTATTCGATCGAAAGTTATCTTCCCGTCCAGAAACAGCTGTACTGCCGCTTCGTTAGCCGCGTTTAGTATGGTACAAGCCGTGCCGCCCGCTTTAAGCGCTTGCTTGGCGAGCTTGGGCGCGGGAAACTTGTCCTCGTCGGGCGGGAAAAACCTTAACGACAGCGGAAGGCTCAACGGCTTAAATTCGCGAGGCGCGTGATCGGGATAAGTTATTGCGTACTGTATGGGCAAGCGCATATCGGGAAAGCTCGCCTGCGCTTTTATCGAGCCGTCGGCAAACTCCACCATGGAATGAACTATGCTTTCGGGATGGATAACGTAGTCTATATCGAAAGTGTCGAACAGCCACCGCGCCTCGATAATTTCGAGACCTTTGTTCATCATTGTCGCGCTGTCGACCGAGATTTTTCTGCCCATGCGCCAGTTGGGGTGAGCTACCGCTCTTTCGGGCGTGATCGCCGCGAACTCCGTTTTATCGGTGAAGTAGAACGGACCGCCGCTCGCCGTCAGTATTATGCGCCTGAACGCTTTTTCGCCTTGCAGGCATTGCCACACCGCCGAGTGCTCGCTGTCTACGGGGCAGATTTTGCCGCCGTTTTCGAGCGCTTTTTTTACGAGCGCACCGCCCGCGACTAGGCTTTCCTTATTCGCAAGCGCGACCGTTTGTTTGTTTTCCAGCGCGGCAAGCACGGCTTTCAGCCCGACCATGCCGACTACCGCGACAACGACCGTGTGCGCGAGCTTTGCGACCGCGGTAAGCGCTTGATCGCCGCAATACAAATCGGCGTGCGGAAGCAAACGCTTGACCTCGCACGCCTTATTTTCGTCAGCTATACCGAGCGTATTACAATCGAATTCCTTTGCGGCTTCTACGAGCCCGTTCACGTCGCTGCCGCAAGACAGCCCGACTACGCGGTACTTGTCGCGGTTATTGCGCACTATGTCGAGCGTTTGCCTGCCTATCGAGCCCGTGCAACCGAGAATTGCTATATTTATCATACTATCAACAGCATTACGGCGAAGTAGATATAGAAGAACACGCCGCAGAATATGAAGCCGTCAATACGGTCGAGAATACCGCCGTGACCGGGCAAGAGGTTGGAATAGTCTTTTATCCCCGCCTTGCGCTTGACAAGCGATGCGGCAAGGTCGCCCATTTGGTCGAACGCCGAGCCGAAAAGACCGAGGAATACAAAGTTTAATATAGTGCTCCACCACTCGTCGGTCAGCATGGCGAGCCCGAACAGGTTGACGGAAAAATGCGTTGCGAGGAACGTGATGAGCGCGACTATGCCCGCGCCTACCACGCCGCCGAACAGACCGCCGATCGCGCCGCTTATCGTCTTGTTGGGGCTTATCGACGGGCAGAGCTTTTTGCCTTTTATCGCACTGCCGATCTGGTACGCGAATACGTCGGTTAGTGCCGGAACCACGAACATAAGCGTTATTCCAGCGTTCCTGTACGGGAGCGAAGCGACGAGCGATACGCCAACCTCGGCGCTCATAAAGTAGTTAAGACCTACGCTAAACATGAGTAGCGCGCTCGGGTACAGCATGACGAAAATTGTCGAAACAGCGTTACCCTTAACGTATTCCTTGGAGCACGCCGTGACTATTACCGTTACCAAGATCATGACGGCAAGCGCGATAAAATAACCGTTCATGCCCGAAGCCGTCGATTTGAAGAAATATTGCGAGAACCAGAACGCCGCGAACCCGACGACTACCGTGATCAAATCAATAATGAAAATGGGCGGGCTGGTGAAGTTAGCTACCGCCTTGCTCATTTCGTACACGCCACAAACGGCAAGCGCGAATATGAACACGTCGAAGAAAATCGGGTGCACGTACGTAGTCAACAGTACCACCGCGATATACACTATCGCAATGAATGCGCCTGTAATCACACGGTCTTTTTTCATTAAAACCGATCTCCTTTTTTACTGTCGTGTGTTTGCTTGGGTGATTGATAATTTTATTACACCCGAGTAGATTCGTTACGTTATTATTTACTTCACGTCACTCTATAATGTCTTATCACGCAAATGTGTAAAGTAATACCCGTTTTAATTTACAATTTACCGAAACGGCGCGAGCGATGCGAAAACTCGTCTATCATTTCGTTTAGCTCTTTTCCGTCGAAGTCGGGCCACAGAGTGTCGGTGAAGAACAATTCGCTGTATGCTGCTTGGTATAGCAAGAAGTTGCTCAACCGCTTCTCGCCGCCCGTGCGAACTATCATGTCGAGCTCGGGAAGCTCCGCCGTATACAGCTCGTGCGCTATACTTTCTTCGGTGATCTCGCCTTTTTCCGCCGCAAGCTTTGCTGCGCGAACGATTTCGCTCCTGCCGCTGTAATTGAGCGCAATATTGACTACCTGAGCCGAAGTATCGGTATTTTCGCTTTCCACGTCCTGCATTATTTGTTGAACGTCGTCTGGAAAGTACGAACGGTCGCCCGAAAACGTGATACGCGCACCGCGTTCTATGAGCTCGCGCGTCATGCTTTTGAGCTTTTTACGGATAAGATCGACGAGTGCGTCGACCTCGTCCTTGGGACGACCTTTATTCTCGGTAGAGAGCGCGTAGAGCGTTACGCAATCAACGCCGCGTTCAAGCGCGCTACCGACAACGGCAGTTATGTTCTTAACGCCTGCCTTATGCCCCGCTACGCGCGGAAGCAAACGCTTTGTCGCCCATCTGCGGTTGCCGTCCATTATAATACCGATATGGCGCGGGATATTCTTCGCCGCGCCATTTGACCTTTCTTCCGCAGGCGTTTCGTTAACGCTATCGGCGGTATCGGTAATCGAAGAATTTGATTTCTTAGATTTCAAGCAGGTCGGCTTCCTTTTCTTTTATGAGCTTATCGACCTTCTCGACAGCGGCGTCGAGCTTTTTCTGAATGAGTTTTTCGTACTCGGCGATCTCGTCCTCGGACACTTCCTTTTTGAGCTTTTTGCCGAAGTCGATAGCGTCACGGCGCTCGTTACGAAGCGCGACCTTGCTGTCCTCGCCCGTCTTTTTCGCCTGCTTAATGAGATCGCGGCGGCGCTCCTCGGTGAGCTGCGGAACGGACAAACGAATGACCTTGCCGTCGTCTACGGGGTTAAGCCCGAGGTCTGCGGCAATTATCGCCTTTTTAGCTTCTTTGAGCGCCGAAACGTCATACAGCGATACAGTGAGCGTGTGCGCGTCCGTAACCGAAATGTTAGCCATTTGGTTAATCGGGGTTTGCATACCGTAATAATCGACCATTACGCGGCTGAGAATAACGGGGTTTGCCCTGCCCGCGCGCATGGAATTGAGCTCTGTTTTAAGATGGTCTATAACCTTGTTAAGCTTTTCGTCTATCTTGTTTGCCTGTGCAATAAGCTGTTCGTTTTGCATATTTGCATAACCTCCGTGTCTTTTTATTTTGTAGGTGAAAGTTGTTTAGTGAATGATCGTGCCGATTTTCTCGCCCGACACCGCGCGAATAATGCTGTTTTGCTCGGCGAGCCCGAACGCAACGATCGGTATTTTGTTTTCCATGCACATGGTTACCGAGGTGAAGTCCATGACCGCTATATTTTTGTTCAGTACGTCCATGTACGACAGCTCGTTGAGCTTTTTGGCATTGGGGTTGGTTTTGGGATCGCTGTCGTAAACGCCGTCGACATTCTTAGCCATTAATAGCGCGTCCGCCTTGATCTCGGCGGCCCTGAGTGCCGCGCCGCTGTCCGTCGTAAAGTAAGGATTGCCCGTGCCGCAAGCGAATATAACTATCCGCCCGCACTCGAAGTGACGGACCGCTTTTCTGAGAATGAACGGCTCGGCAACGGCGGGAATGGACAGCGCCGTTTGCACGCGCGTGGGAATGCCTTTCTTTTCGATAGCGTCCTGGAGCGCGAGCGCGTTCATTATCGTAGCGAGCATACCCATGTGGTCAGCGGTCACCTTATCCATGGCAACGCCGAGTCGACCGCGCCAGAAGTTTCCGCCGCCGACGACGATAGCGATCTCGACCTTCTTTTTGGCGAGCTCTACGAGCTGGACCACTACTTTGTCTACGGTCTCGGGATCGATACCAGTACCCGATGCGCCGGCGAGCGCCTCGCCGCTCAGTTTAAGCAAAATTCTCTTATACATAATTCCCTCAATATAAGCGAGCAAAATTTAAAAATTCAAAAAATCGGCTTACCGAAATTATCCCGATAAGCCGATTGACGATTGATTACTTTGCGGACAACTTAGCAACTTCTTCGGCAAGATTGTCGGTGCGTTTTTCGATACCTTCGCCCATAACGAACTTGGTGAAACGCACGATTTCGAGCTTAGTACCCGTCTTTTTGGCGGTAGCTTCAACGTATTGCTCGACGGTGACCGACGGATCTTTTGCAAACGCTTGATACAACAAACAGTTCTCTTTGTAGAAGTTTCCGAGCTTACCTTCTGCGATTTTGGCAAGAACCTGCTCGGGCTTTTTGCTGTTCTTTTCGTCGTTCAAAAGCTGCTGCTTGATTATCTCGCGCTCGTGATCGACAGCTTCCGCGGGAACGTCCGTCTTACGAACGTACGGAGGCTGGAACGCCGCAATGTGCATTGCAACGTCGTGAGCCATGGCAACGATATCGGCAGTGTTGGCGGAAGTAAGACCTTCGACCTTGACCTCGACGAGCGTGCCCATTTTGCCGCCCATGTGAATGTATGCTTCTTCGACGGCGTCCTTGTTCTTCTGAACGGATATACGGCGAAGCGAGATCTTCTCGCCCGTTTTGGAAGTAGCGGCGTTGATAAGCTCCTCTACCGTGCTGCCGTTTACCTTGTACGCTTTAAGCGCGTCTACGTCGTCCTTGCCGCTCTCGACGGCCGCTTTCGCAATAACTTCGCAAAGCTCTACGAAAACGTCGGACTTAGCGACGAAGTCGGACTCGCAGTTGACCTCAACGAGCGCGCCCGTGTGTTTGTCGGCGGAAATGTTCGCCCAAGCCGCGCCCTCGGCGGCTATTCTCGACGCCTTTTTAGCGGCGACAGCTACGCCCTGCTCGCGCAGATACTCGGTAGCCTTATCGATATCGCCGTCGGTCGCAACAAGCGCTTTCTTGCACGCCATAAGACCGACGCCGGTTATTTCACGTAATTGTGCAACTAAACTAGCTGTAATTTCCATTGTAATTATCTCCTGATTCCTAAATATTATCATCCTAAAAGCGCAGTCGCGCGTCAGATGGACAATAGTTGGTGAGGCGGCGACGGGAGTGTACACAGACGTACATGACCAAGCCGCCGAACCAAACGTAGTCCGTATCACGCGATGAAAGCGCTTTTATTTAATTATTCGTTTTCGGTAGCCGCAACAGTCTCAGCACCCTCGACAAGCTTATTAAGCTGTTCTTCGGTGGCGGGGGTTTCGACAACTTCTACATTCGCCTTAGCGGCGGCGTCGGCTTCGGCTTGCATTTGAGCTTCTACCGCGCGGCGTGCGGCAAGACCTTCCTCGCCCTCGCGCGCTTCGATAACGGCGTCAGCCATAGCGCCCGCAATGAGCTTGATAGCGCGAATAGCGTCGTCATTACCGGGGATAACGTAATCGACTTCGTCGGGATCGCAGTTGGTGTCGACGATAGCGACGATCGGGATATGAAGCTTGCGCGCTTCCATAACCGCGTTGTGTTCCTTTTTGGGATCGACTACGAACAGCGCGCCGGGAAGGGAGCGCATATCCTTGATACCGCCGAGGTTTTCTTCGAGCTTGTCGCGTTCGGCTTTAAGACCCAATACTTCCTTTTTGGGAAGGAGCGCGAACTCGTTCATTTTTTCCATGAGGTTGAGCTTGTTAAGGCGTTCGATACGCGTCTTGATCGTCGAGAAGTTAGTGAGCGTGCCGCCCAACCAACGCGACTTAACGTAGTACATACCGCACTTCTGCGCTTCCTGCATGATAGCTTCCTGCGCCTGCTTTTTCGTGCCGACGAAAAGAATGGACTTGCCTTCTGCGGCGACGCCCTTAATAAAAGCGTATGCCTTATCGATCATTTCAACCGTCTTTTCGAGGTTGATGATATATATGTCGTTACGCGCGACGTATATATACTTTTTCATTTTGGGATTCCACTTGCGCGTGGGATGTCCAAAGTGAACGCCTGCTTCGAGAAGCTGTTTCATCGTGATAATGTTTGCCATGATTTCTCCGTTTACCGCCTCGGCGCACACGCTGCCATGAAAAAATTTAACAGCGCACAGAAAAACCGCCGAGTGAGTGGTCTTAATAATTATAACACATTCGCGTCCTTAACGCAAATCTTTTTAATATGTTTTTCTTACTTCTTTTGAAAAAGAAGTAAGAAAGAAAACTTTACGCATATATTTTCAGCGTGAAAAAGCTAATCTTCCTCGTGATGGTGATGATGGTGATGCTCGCAACCGCAGTCGCAGTCGTCGTCCTCGCAGTCGCCGCACTCGTCGCAATCACAGTCGCAGCACTCCGCTTCCGCCTTGAGGTATTCGTTAAATACCGCGTCCAAAACGCTCTCGTCGGTAACGGGAACGAATTCGTCGGTATCGTCGTCTTTCTGAATGATTTTGAAAATGATAGCTTCGTCCTCGCCCAAGCCTTCCATAGGCTCGACGGGCTGCATGAGTGCGTAGAACTCGCCCTCGTATTCGATAACCGCTACTTCGTTGAAGTCTACGGGGTTATTGTTATCGTCGTAAAGAGTGATAGTCTCCTCGTCGATGATCTCTACGTTTTCTTCCTGATTTTCTGCCATGATGATCTCCCGAAAAATTATTGTTTGTTTGTATCGATATAGCTTTGGAGTATGACCTTTGCCGACATACTGTCGACGAGCTTTGCTCGGTCGGCGGCTTTTTTTACGCCCGCCTCGATAAGCAGCTCGTCCGCCTCGACGGTGGTTAGCCGTTCGTCGAATAGCTCTACGGGCAAGCCCGTAACTTTTTCGACGTTTCGCGCAAACGCTCGCGCCCTGCCCGACTGAACGGACTCCGTTCCGTCCATATTGAGCGGCAGCCCCACGACCACGCCCCGAACCTCGTTTTCCTCGGCGATCCGCGCCACGTGGTCTATCGAGTTACGCATCGATTTGGTGTTATACACGGGCAACGGCGAAGCCAAAATATGCAAACCGTCGCACACTGCAAGCCCTACCCGTTTAAGCCCGAAATCAACTCCCAAAAGCTTACCTTCCATACTCGCTGTATATTATAACATATTAATTTGCCAAAAGACAGCTTTTTGGAAAAATTTTTTACAATTTTTTTCAGTCGTAATACGCAACAGGCGGAATAAAACTTAACCCCACGCCGACTATGAACGCTACGCCGACTATCACCGCAAACTTCCAACCGATCTTGGGCGTACGCTTATAGAGCACGGAAGCGGCGTATGCGGCGGCAGCAATGACGGCTGCAAGTATAAACGAATCGTACGAGCCCAATAACGCCAACAAGAACGTATACAGCGGTATCATCACTTTGTAACCGAAAAAGCTTTCGGATATTTGTTCGCAGTTTTCCGCCTTAGCTCTTTTTTCGGCAAACAACAATCCTATGCCCGCGGCAAGACCGAGGACGGCAATAAGCGCAAGCCCCACAATATCGACGGCGTTTATCCGAATATTGACGGTCTCATTCATTATTGCTTTGGAAAAATACTCCCAAATAAGTATGAGCGAGCCGAATGGCGTATAATAAATCGAATTAAAGTAATACTTAAAAAATTCATAGGACTTGTCATAGAGCGTCACGACTTTTAATACGACGACCATTATCATCTCGAGCGACATTCCCGTCATTATAACAAATGCCACACCGTCGACAAACCTGTTTGCTCGCGTAAAAAGAAAAGCGGTCAGCGAGTAAATAATTGCCATGGGAATAAGCGAAGCGAAATACATAGAAACAAAGCAAACGCCGTTTATGTACTTGCCTACGCTTGCCAAAGCCGCGATGCTGCCCACCCAATACGCAATCGTGTACGGGGCAAAAAGCGCAATAAGCCCGGCAAGTAATTTTACCGCAAGTATGCGCGTATGCGAAAGCGGCAAAGAGTAATATAAATCCACGCTGCGTTTTTTCATTAAATACCCAAGCTTCCAAATCGGTATTATCACGCTCATAGCGCCGCCGAGCACCAATATCGTCTCAACGGGAACGGAAAAGTATTTATAGTCCACTTTAACCGTATCCGTAAGTACGGAAACAAGATAAACGGCAGTAGCAATAACGGCAAGCGCAAGCGTAACAAACAGCGATTTTTTAAGCTCGTAAACGAAATACTTTTTCATAGTTTAATTCCCCTCCTCGCCTTTCAAGTAGCCGCGGCTTTGCACTTCTTCGATAAACATATCCTCGAAATCCATTTGAATTTCTTCGACGAACAGCGGAGACATTGCCGTTATTTGTTTGACAGCTTCTTCGCTGTTGCCGTGCGCAACGATCGTTATGACCTTACCGACCTTGCTAAACCGCAATACCTCGAACGGAAGCTTTTCGCGTGTGAAATCGTCGCTACCGAACGCAAATTGGAGTTTAAATATATTTTCGAGCGCGTCGACGAGCGCGCCGCACTGCTTGACGGTTGCACTGTCTATCAAAATAAAGCTATCGCAAATATCTTCGAGCTCGCGCAACGAGTGCGACGAAATTATAACCGTAGTGCCGCGTTCCTTGCACTCGATCAGCCCGCGCTTGAATTCCATGCGGCACAGCGGGTCGAGCCCGTCGAACGCCTCGTCCAAAAACAAATACTTCGTTTTGCACGAGAACGCAACGGCGATAAACGCTTGACGGCGCATACCCTTTGAAAAATTTCGAATGGGCTTATCGGCGGGCAAGCCGAAGGTTTTTATGTACTCGTCGAACTTTTCCTTGTCGAAATCGTAGAACGCGGCGTACAGATCGCGAAGCCGTTTAACGTTAAAATTGCTGTCGTAATACGGGTCGTCGGGCAAAAAGAATATATCTTTCTTCACCTTTTGGTTATCGTAAACAGGCATACCGTCAATGCTTACTTTTCCTTCGTCGTGCCGTATAACGCCCGACAGTATGCGCAGCAGCGTGCTTTTGCCCGCGCCGTTTATGCCGATCAGCCCGCACACGCTCCCGTCCTCGACGGCTATATCCGCACCGTCGAAAACGATATGTTTTTCGAAGCTCTTTTTTAACCCTTCCGTTTTAATCATTTTCTTCTCCATATATTTCTTTTACTATATCGATAAGCTCGGCGCGCGTAAAGCCCGCCGCTTTTAGCTCTTTTATCTTGTCGATAGCGACGCTCTCCCGCCGAGAATTAACAGCCTTAACGAAATATCCTTTCTTGGGCGAAGCCGTAACGAAACCTTCTTCTTCCAGCTGAGTATAGGCGCGCTGCACGGTATTGGGGTTTACGCCCAAACTCATAGCAAAATCGCGGCAGGACGGAAGCTTGCCGTCCTCATCGTATAAACCGAGCTCGCACATACGCTTAATACGCTCGACTATTTGAATATACACGCATTGCTTCAAATTATACACCAATACAAAACTGTATTATCTGTATTAAGTTTAGCATGATATTATATATATGTCAATACCTTTTTAAATAAATTTAGTATAATCAAAACAGAGATTATACTAAATTTGTTCTCGTCGCAAATTTACTCTCGCAAGCGGGTAAATTTACTCCTCGGATAAAAATTCCACGTATAAGACATAATATACGTGGAGGATAACAATATGAAACAATTGATCTTGGGAATGGCTATCGGTGCGGTGGCAGGAGCGATGGCGCTCAAAAAGATGGAAAAAGAGAAAGTCCCGCAAAAAGCCATTAAGATGGCGAAAGAAAAACTCGAAAACGATTGAAGATATCGTGCAGCGAAATTGCCTACTATAATTTAGTTTTTGCCATTAAGCCGCGCGACCGTTTCGTTTACAATGCGGGCGGCGGCTTTTGCGCTGTCCGTGCTTATTCCCTTGCCGAACGAGAATCTTACGGCGCAATCGGCGTTTTTTACGCCCATGGCGACGAGAGTGGGCGGCGGAGTTGCCGAGCCCGCCGAACACGCCGAACCGACCGAACAATACACTCCCGCGCAGGATAATGCCACAGCAAGCCGACCGCCGTTTACGCCGTCGAAAACTATCGATATTATATCGTTGGTTTTTGTTTGACAATTTATCGGCTCGCCGTATTTAAGCTCGCCTAAAAACGCCTGCACGACAGCGTGCGTTTGCGCGGCGTATTCTTTTACGCCGCTTTGCGCGCGCTCTATCGCTTCGCCCATTGCGACAATTGCGGGAGTATTGTGAGTGCCTGCGCGTACGCCCCTCTCCTGCTCGCCGCCACTTATGAGCGGACGCGGTTTATCGGGCGATTTAACGTACAAAAAGCCCGCGCCCTTTAAGCCGTAAAATTTATGCGCGGAAACGCACAGCATATCCGCATTACTGTCTTTTACGTCGATTTTAACCGAGTTTACCGCCTGCACCGCGTCTGTGAAAAACAGCGCGCCGTTATCGTGCGCAACGCTTGCAAGCTCCTTTATCGGTTGTATCACGCCCGTTATATTATTGACCGTCATTACGCATACGAGCACAGTATCGTCCCGAATAACTTTCTTTAATGCTTCGGGCGTAATCGTTCCGTCCGCCGTCGGCTTGACGGTATCTACGGTAAAACCGTTGTTTTCCAAAACCTTTGCGCTAGCCATGACCGCGTCGTGCTCGATCGCCGAGATCACGACGTGTTTTTTATTCGAGCCGATAACGGAGAGCATTGCTTGATTGACGGCTTCCGTTCCGCCCGAAGTAAAGTATATCTCGTTCGGCGCGGCGTTTATTGCATTGGCGCATTTTTCGCGTGCGCGTTCGACCGCCTGCGAGGCTTTTTGCCCCGCGGCGTGCGCAGACGACGGATTATAAAAGATATCGGTAAAGTACGGCATAGCGGATGACAGAACAGATTCGTCCGTCGGCGTGGTTGCCGCATAGTCGAGATAAATATTCTTGTTCATACTGTTTCCGGCGTGGTCGGGGCGCCGTTGCCGCAATTACTGCGATGATCGTTTATTATATCCAAAAGGGTTACGCTTTTAAGAACGTTATTTATTCCCTCGTTTATCTTGTTAAGCACGTTGCGGTTAGGACAATAAATATCGGTACAATTGCCGAGCACGCACTCGGGCGCGACGAACCCGTCGTCGAGCGCTTCGAGCATATCGCCTACCGTTATATCCTGCGGTTCGCGCGCGAGAATATAGCCGCCCGATTTTCCGCGGTACGCGCGGACTATCTCACCGCGTTTGAGCATAGCCAAAAGCTGTTCGAGATATTTCATGCTCAAATCGGTTTGCTTGACGAGCTGTGACGCGCTCAGCGGCGTTTTTGACAAAGCAAGCATAAAGCACAGTCTCATGCCGTATGTTGCGCGTGTCGATAATCTCATGCCTTATACTCCTAATACAGCGGAAAATCTTTGGTAAGCTTTTGTACGCGATCGAGTATAGATTGCTTAGCGCTTTCGCCTTTCTCGATCACGTCGGCAATGCAGTCGGCAATGACCGTCATTTCCTTTTCCTTCATGCCGCGAGAAGTGACCGCCGCCGAGCCTATGCGTATGCCCGAAGTCTTGGACGGCGGAAGCGGATCGAACGGTATTGCGTTTTTATTAACCGTGATATTGCACTCGTCGAGTAGTGTTTCGATCTCCTTGCCCGTTTTGCCGCCGCCGATTTTAATAAGCAGCAAGTGATTATCGGTGCCGCCAGATACAAGGTTTATCTTGCGTTCGGTCAACCGTTTTTCAAGCGCTTTTGCGTTTTTGATTATTTGCGTTTGGTACGCCTTAAATTCGGGCGACATCGCTTCTTTGAGCGCGACCGCCTTTGCCGCGATAATATGTTCAAGCGGACCGCCCTGCGTGCCGGGGAATATCGCTTTATCGATTGCCTTTGCGTACTGCTCTTTGCAGAGTATCATTCCGCCGCGCGGACCGCGAAGGGTTTTGTGCGTGGTGGTCGTGACTATATCGGCGTACGGCACGGGGTTTTCGTGAAGTTCCGCCGCGACAAGCCCCGCGATATGCGCCATGTCGACCATGAACACCGCGCCCACCTTATCGGCAATCGCGCGGAAGCGTTTAAAATCGATGGCGCGCGGGTACGCGGACGCGCCTGCTAATATAAGCTTGGGTTTATGCTCTACGGCGAGCTTCTCAACCTCGTCGTAGTCGATGGTTTCCGTTTGCTCGCTCACGCCGTACGGCACTACGTTATAAAACCTACCCGAATAGTTTACGGGCGAGCCGTGCGTAAGGTGTCCGCCGTGCGCAAGGTTCATGCCGAGATAGGTGTCGCCCGGTTGAAGGACGGCGTAGAAAACGGCGTGATTGGCGTTAGCGCCGCAGTGCGGCTGAACATTGGCATGATCCGCACCGAACAGCTTTTTTGCCCTGTCGATTGCGAGCTGCTCGATCTCGTCCACGTACTCGCACCCGCCGTAATAGCGTTTAGCGGGATAGCCCTCGGCGTACTTATTGGTAAGGTGCGAACCCGCCGCCGCAAGCACTGCCGGCGATACGAAGTTCTCGCTCGCGATAAGCTCGATTTTATTGCGCTGGCGCGCAAGCTCTTTTTTCATGCTTGCCGCTACTTCGGGATCGATTTTTTCGATTACGTCGAGTTCCATATTTATACTCCGTCATTTATATTTTGTTGCTGTTGCTCGTTAGATTTAGGTAACACCACAGGCATTACGCCCGATTTTTTTCGGTACAGCCGCTCTAACGGTACTATTGCGGCAAGCCCTACGACAAGCCCCGCCGCCGCAAGTCCTAACTGCAACTGCCACGAACCGACGAGCCCGATCAGCGCGCCTATTACTATTCCCAAGAGCGGTAACGCGTATATGAGTAATGCGACCGCGCCGACAGGTTTAGTCGGCATTTGCACGGTAACTACGTCGCCCGCCGCCACCTGCTCGCTACACAATGCGGGAACGACCATAACGTTCTGCTTGTTAAACGCACACAGCTTGCAGCCTTCGCATTTGTCCGAGCGTTTTACTTCGACGAACGCCAAGCCGCGCTTGACTTTTTTAACGACGCACTGCTCGATCACTTTACTTTGCGACAGCCTTTTTTATATCGGCAACTACGGTTGCTCTGCTTACTTGAACGGCAGTGCCGTCGTCCATGCGTTTAAGATTATATACGCCCGACTGCAATTCGCTTTCGCCTATCGTAAGAACGTACGAAAAGCCCTGACGATCGGCGGTCTTGAACTGCGCTTTAAGGCTCTTGCCCATTAGGTCGTACTCCGCCGAAATGCCGCCCGCTCTCATCGCATTCGCGATACTTACGCACTCAGCGCGCGCCGCATCGCACTGGGAAGCGACAAACACGCACGGCTTGGTTTGGTTAAAGTCAATACCGCGCGTCTCGGCGGCGGCGATCAAACGCTCGATACCGCAACCGAAGCCCACGCAAGGAATATGCTTACCGCCCAGCTCCTCGCAAAGATTATCGTAACGCCCGCCCGCAAGCACGGCGAGGTCGCCGTCGCAAAACTCGAAAACGGTACGTGTGTAGTAATCAAGCCCGCGCACGAGATTTTGATTTTCTACGTACTTTACGCCGATAGCGTCCAAACCCCTTAAAACTTCGGCGTGGTGCGCCTTGCACTCATCGCACAAAAAGTCGCTTATCTTGGGCGCTTTCTTGTACACCTCGCGACAGGACGGAACCTTGCAGTCGAGCGTGCGCAACGGATTGACCTCGGCGCGACGGCGGCAGTCCGAACAAATCTTGTCGTTTACCGAAGCCAAGAACTCGCGTAAAGCCTTATTAAACTCGGCGCGGCACTTTTCGCAGCCGATAGAGTTTATTTGCAAGCGCAAGTCATTGAAGCCTATTTCTTGCAGGAAGTCGCGCGCCATACCGAGAAGTTCTACCTCGAAGCACGGCAAATCGCTCCCGAAGAACTCCGCGCCGAACTGGTGATGCTCGCGGTATCTGCCCGCCTGCGGCTGTTCGTAGCGGTAAACGCCTTCGATATAGAACAGCTTTTGCGGCAAAGTCTCGCAAATATTATTTTCGAGCACAGACCGCACTACGCCTGCCGTTCCCTCGGGACGAAGCGCCATCTTGCGTCCGCCCTTGTCCTCGAAAATATACATTTCTTTATTGACGATATCTGTACTGTCGCCTATCGAGCGCAGAAAAAGCTCGGCGTGTTCGAACACGGGCGTGCGAATTTGCTTAACGTTATACAGCGCGGTTATCTTTTTCGCCGCATTCTCTACGAACTGCCATTTATACGCTTCGGCTGGAAGCATATCCTTAGTGCCCTTGGGTACGTTTATCAAAATGATACCTCTATTAATTCTTTATGCGTAATCGGTGATAAATTACAATATATATTTTTTGAGGTTGTGCGCCGAGATCTCTTTTGCGAGATGTTCTTCGACGTACGCTTTGTCTACGTTCACGTCGATCAGCGGATTGTTGCCGTCGGCATTAAAGCTTATGTCCTCTAACAAGCTTTCCATAACGGTATGAAGCCGCCTTGCGCCTATATCCTCGCCAGTCTCGTTTTCGAGAACGGCTATACGGCTCATTTCCTCTATCGCTTCGGGTGTGAATTTCAGATTGATATTCTCCACCGACAGCATAGCCGCGTACTGGCGCGTGACAGCGTTTTCGGGTTCGGTGAAGATGCGAACAAAGTCCTCAAAGGTAAGCGATTGAAGGTCGACGCGTATGGGGAAACGGCCTTGAAGCTCGGGGATGAGATCTGTAACGCTCGAAATCTGGAACGCGCCCGAGGCTATGAACAGTATATAGTCGGTCTTAATCGCGCCGTACTTGGTCATGACCGTGCAGCCTTCTACGATAGGCAGAATGTCGCGCTGAACGCCCTCGCGCGAAACGTCCATGCCACCGCCCGAGCCTTGACGATTGGCTATCTTGTCAATCTCGTCGATAAAGATAATACCGTCCTCTTGCGCGCGACGCACGCCCTCGGCTTTTATAGCGTCCATATCGAGAAGCCGCTCGCTTTCTTCTTCCTTGAACAGCTCGATAGCTTCCTCGATACGCACCTTGCGGCGTTTCTTCTTTTGCGGGATAAGACTGCCGAGCGAGCCGAGCATATCGTTAAGGTTGATGTCAATCGACATACCGGGCATCGCCTGCATTTGCGGCATACTCTCGTTGATCTCGATTTCGACTATCGTATTGTTGAGCCTGCCGTCTTTGAGCTCGTCTATTATCTGCGCTTTAAGCACGCTCTCGGCAATATCGGTATGCGTTTTCTTGCGCGCCTTTAATAC
This sequence comes from Clostridiales bacterium, assembly GCA_014799665.1. Classification (NCBI taxonomy): domain Bacteria; kingdom Bacillati; phylum Bacillota; class Clostridia; order Eubacteriales; species Clostridiales bacterium. The sequence continues at coordinate 454,623 of JAAVHP010000012.1, read as the reverse complement.
GATATCGACGACCTTTTGCTCTGCGAATTCGCGCGCCTTGCTCTCGACGACCGCCATTTGCTCCTGCTTAACAAGGTGTACTGCGGTTTCGGCGAGATCGCGAATCATGGACTCGACGTCGCGACCTACGTAGCCGACCTCGGTGTACTTGGTCGCTTCCACCTTAATGAACGGGGCGCGCATGATCTTAGCGAGCCTGCGTGCGATCTCGGTTTTACCTACGCCCGTAGGACCTTTCATGATAATGTTTTTTGGCGTGATCTCGTCGCGAACGCTTTCGGGAAGCTTGCTTCTGCGGTAGCGGTTTCTGAGCGCAATCGCCACGGCGCGCTTCGCCTTAGTCTGACCGATAATGTATCTGTCGAGTTCGCTCACTATCTGCTTGGGTGTAAGCTCCATTACGCCACCTCCACAGTGATATGAGAATTAGTGAATATACAAATATCGCTCGCTATGCGCATTGCTTCGCGCGCGATCTGTTCGGCAGACAGCTCGGTGTTTTCGAGAAGCGCCCTACCCGCGGCGAGCGCGTAGTTGCCGCCCGAACCGATAGCGCAAACGCCGTGCTCAGGTTCGATAACGTCGCCGCTGCCCGATAAAATAAACATATCGTTCTTGTCGGCTACTATCATGAGAGCTTCGAGCTGACGAAGCGCACGGTCGCCGCGCCACAGCATGGCAAGCTCGACCGCAGCGCGCATGAGATTGCCCGAAAACTTATTGAGCATTTCTTCGAACCGCTCGCTGAGCGTGAACGCGTCGGCTACCGAGCCCGCGAACCCGAAAATAACCGTATCGTTATAAAGCCTGCGCACCTTGCACGCATTGCCTTTCATGACTACCTGTTGATTCTGCGTAACCTGTCCGTCGCCCGCAATAACGGTCTGACCGTTGCGTTTAACGCCTATAATGGTTGTTCCTTCGAGTTTCATATACACTCTCCTTTTCGGATATTTAACAAATTAATTATAAAGATTATACCACAATCTAAAACAATTGACAATTATTTTTTACAGAGTTTGCGCCCATGCGCCGAACGACTTGATACTGCGCTCGTAGTACGCCTGCTTCCTGTCGGCTTTCTTAACGCCGTCGAGCGGCGGCAATATACCGAAATTTGCGTTCATCGGTTGAAAGTCTTTGTTTTCAGTAGTGATATACGCGCACAGTCCGCCGAGCACTGTATCGCGCGGAGGCGTTACCGTATCCAAACCGCGCAGTACGCGCTCGGCGTTTACCGCCGCGAGAAGTCCCGTCGCTATGCTCTCCACGTACCCTTCTACACCGCTGAGCTGTCCCGCAATAAACGTTTTTGGACTGTTTTTGAGCGTAAGATCGCTATTAAGCGCTCGCGGCGCATTGATAAACGTATTGCGGTGCATTACGCCGTAGCGCACGATTTCGATATTGCGTAGCGCAGGAATGAGCGAGAACACGCGTTTTTGCTCGCCGAATTTGAGATTGGTTTGAAAACCTACCATATTGAATAGCGACGACTCGGTGTTCTCGCGCCGTAGCTGCAATACCGCATACGGCTTGCCCGCGTCGCGAAACCCGACGGGTCTTAGCGGACCGAACCGCAACGCGTCCACGCCGCGCGCCGCCATTACCTCCACGGGCATACATCCCTCAAACACGCCGCCCACCTCGTCGATCACCCGTTCCGCAAAAATGAGCGCATTGTAAAATTCGAGATACTGCTCCTTGTTCATCGGGCAGTTAAGATAGTCCGCATCACCCTTGCCGTAGCGCGCGCCGAAAAACGCACTGTTCATGTCGACACATTCTGCGGTTATAATAGGCGCGGCGGCGTCGAAGAAATGCAACGACTGCTCGCCGGTCAAACGCATCAACGAGCTTGCTATTCCGTCGTGACAAACGGGACCTGCGCAAACGATCGTAAGCCTATCGGCATCTATATCGGTTACAATCTCGTTTATAAGCTCTATATTATCATTAGAATTTACAGCCGCCGTCACGCGCGCCGAAAACATATCGCGGTCGACCGCAAGTGCGCTACCCGCTGGAACGGATGTCTCGCGCGCAAGCGAAATTAGCTTGCAATTAAGAATATCGAGCTCTGCTTTGAGCGTGCCGCTTGCTGTTGTCAGCAATGCGCTTTTAAGCGAATTGGAGCAAACGATCTCGGCTAATCCGTTCGATTTATGCGCTTTCGACCGCCACAGCGGCTTTGCCTCGAACAGCCTAACCTTTACGCCGTGCTCGGCAAGATACAGCGCCGCTTCGCAGCCCGCAAGCCCCGCGCCGATTATATCGACGCCTGCCATTATTTGTTTCCGTCCACGTCGCGCTTATACTTACAGGTCTTGCTCGAACATTTAAGATAATCGCCGTTCTTGCCCGTCTTTTGCACAAGGAATGCGCCGCACTCGGGGCATTTATGCTCGGTGGGTTTATCCGACGAAGTGAAGTCGCACTCGGGATAGCCCGTGCAACCGTAAAAAGTCGAATTGCGCATTGTTATCTTTTTGAGCGGTTTGCCGCACTTGGGACAAGGCGGCAGCGGCGTTTCGTCCTTTTTGCCGTCGTCGAGATTGACGATATTCTTGCACTTGGGATAATTGGGACAAGCGAGGAATTTGCCGTACCTGCCCGTTTTAACGACCATTTTCGCGCCGCACTTGTCGCAGACCACGTCGGACACCTCGGGCGCTTTCGGCTCTATAATCTCGCCGTTCTCGTCGAGGTTTTTGGTATTTTTGCAACGCGGATAATTGGGGCAAGCGAGGAATTTACCGAACCGCCCCGTTTTAATAACCATTTTGGCACCGCACTTTTCGCATACGAAATCTGTCTGCTCGTCGGGAACTTTAAGCGTGTAATCGTCGCCGAGCGCCGCGTGAATTTTGTCCTCGAACCCATCGTAGAAGCCAGCGACTACGTTCTGCCATTTCACGCCACCGTCCTCTATTCCGTCGAGAGAGCTTTCCATATTGGCGGTAAAGCCCACGTCCATTATTTCGGTAAAGTATTTAACGAGCATATCGGTCACTTTGCAGCCGAGCTCTGTGGGCGCAATCGCCTTGCCTGTCTTTTCGATATACTTGCGCGAGAAAAGAAGGGTTACCGTCGGCGTATACGTTGCGGGCCTGCCGATACCCTTTTCTTCCATTGCTTTTACAAGGCTCGCTTCGGTGTAGCGTGCAGGCGGTTTGGTGAACTTTTGTTCGTACTCGTACTTGACGAAGTTAAGCTTGTCGCCGACGTTGAGCTCGGGAACGCGTACAGTTTTTTCGTCCTTGCCCTTGCCTTCCTCGTCGTTCTTTTCGGCGACTGCGTACACCTTGGTAAAGCCGTCGAACACGGGCGTTCTGCCGCTTATGCGGAAATCGTAATCGCCCGCAGAAATATCCACCGACACGGAGTTATAAGTAGCGTCGCTCATTTGGCTCGCCAAGAACCGCTTATATATGAGGTTATACAGCATATATATGTTCTTGTTCAAATAGGGCTTTACGCTCTCGGGCGTGCGTTCAAGCGATATGGGACGTATCGCCTCGTGCGCGTCCTGCGCGCTTTTTTTGGAAGCGTAGTAATTGGGTTTTTCGGGCAGATATTGTTCGCCGTACTTTTGCCCGATATAATCGCGCGCCGCGTTGATAGCCGCAGTCGACACGCGTGTACTGTCGGTACGGATATACGTGATAAGCGCGACCTTGCCCTCGCCCGGCAATTCCACACCCTCGTACAGCGTTTGCGCTGCCGACGAAGTTTGACGCAAACTCATACCGAGCTTATTAAGAGCGTCCTGTTGCATGGTAGAGGTAATAAACGGCGCGTACGGATGCGCTTTCGTAATGCTCTTTTTTACATTTGATACTACGTAGTCTTTACCGTCTAGATCGGATATTAAAGACTTGACTTCGGCTTCATTGGTAAGCTTTACCTTGTCGCCGTTCTTGCCGACGAATGCCGCCTTAATCGACTCGCCGCCGTCCGTTTTAAGATGCGAGAAGAAGTTCCAATACTCCTCGGGCACGAACGCCTGAATTTCGCGCTCGCGGTCTACGACGAGCCTAAGCGTTACCGACTGAACACGCCCCGCGCTTAGGTTGCCCTGTATCTTTTTGCAAAGTACGGGCGACAGCTTGTAGCCGACAAGCCTATCGAGAACGCGGCGCGCCTGCTGCGCGTCCACGAGATTGCGGTCGATAGTGCGCGGAGTTTTAAGCGCCGCCTGAATGGCGTTCTTACTGATTTCGTTGAACTCGATACGCGCGGGCACTTCGGGCGGGATATGCAAGAGCGTTGCGATATGCCATGAGATTGCCTCGCCCTCTCGGTCCGGGTCGGTTGCGAGAAGAACGGTCTCAGCCGAGCTTGCAACTTTTTTAAGGCTGTCGACCACGCTTTTTTTATCATCCATAACGACGTAAGTCGGTTCGAAATCGTGTTCGACGTCGACCGCCAATCTCTTTTTGGGAAGATCACGCACGTGTCCGCCGGTAGCGAAAACCTTATAATCGCTACCGAGATACTTTTGTACGGTTTCAAGCTTGCCGTAGCCTTCGATAATAACGAGTTTCATATAGCATTACCTACTTTGAAATACAATACAAATTTTTGGATTTTTCGTGAACGAGCCCGAAGATCATGAGCGACGACAACGCCGCGTTGAGTTCGGGGATCGTCATGCCGCAGCTTTCAACGAGCATATCAAACGATTTCTCGCCCATTTCAAGTATATCCAATACCTGTTGCTGCGAAAAGTCTATCGGAAAATATTGCTCGGCGTTTTTCTTTTGCTCGGCGACGATGGAATACTGATCGAGAATGTCCTGCGCGCATGTAACTGCAATCGCGCCGTTCTTTATGAGCCTATTAGTGCCCGCAGAACGCGGCTTATCTATATCGCCCGGAACGGCAAACACGTCGCGACCTTGATCGAGCGCACAGCTCGCCGTGATGAGCGAGCCGCTTTTCTCGGCGGCTTCTACCACAAGCACGCCCTTGCTGAGTCCGCTTATTATACGGTTGCGCGCAGGGAAGGTATAATTCGTAGCATGGGTATCCGGCGTATACTCGCTAAGCACTACGCCCTTATTGCATATTTCGTCGAAAAGTCTCAGGTTTGACACCGGCGACGGATTGAACAGTCCGCTGCCGAGCACTGCCGCAGTATACCCGCCCGCTCTGAGCGCCGCATCATGCGAATAACCGTCTATGCCTGTCGCAAGTCCGCTTACGATTGTAAACGAGCTCGCAAGCTCATCGACTATCTTTTCCACGGCATATCTCCCGTACTGCGAAGCACGGCGTGTGCCGACGACAGCAAGGCACGGCTTTCTTAAAACATTGATATCGCCCTTATAAAATATAACGGGCGGAGGATCGACTTCTTTTTGGTCGAGCGCTTCGGGATAAATAGGGTCGGCGCGAGTAACGTATTTTATATTATTAATTTCTAGATACTGCTTGGCTTGCTCTATATAATCGAGCGAACGCGTGCGCTTGAGTGCGTTGAAGGTCTTTTCGTCAAGCTTGTACTTCCCCTCGTCGTCAAAGCTTTCCCACAGCCTTGCAAGCGGAATTTTATCGAGAATACGGTTTATCTTTTGCGTGGGCAAGTGCGAATATGCAAGCCACAAATACAAATCTGATAAAATCATCAGCGCACCGCCTTATCGAGCGAGCGGTACATTACCGCTTCCGCTACGTGTTTCGCCGAAATATTTTGCGCACCGTCAAGATCTGCTATCGTGCGCGCGACTTTAAGAATACGCGTGTATGCGCGCGCAGTAAGCCCGAGCTTATCGAATGCGTTTTGCAAAATTCGCTCGCCTGCCGTGTCAAGTGCACAATGCGCCTTTATCATTTCGCTTGTCATTTTTGCATTACAATGAACATCCGTACCGGCATACCGTGTTATCTGAATTGCGCGAGCGGCGTTGACGCGCTTGCGAACGTCCGCCGAGCTTTCCGCCTGACCGTCGCTTGTAAGCTCGTCGTAACCCACCTCGTCGACTTGGATATGAAGATCTATTCTGTCGAGAAGCGGACCCGATATGCGCGACATATATTTTTGAATTTGCGCGGGACTGCATTGGCACTGATGCGTATGCGAGCCGCTGTAACCGCACGGACAAGGGTTCATGCTCGCGACGAGCATAAAGCTTGCGGGGTACTCTACCGTGCGCGAAGCACGCGATACGGTGACAACTCCGTCTTCGAGCGGCTGGCGCAAAATTTCAAGCACGGTTCGCGGGTACTCGGGAAGCTCGTCCAAGAACAAAACTCCGTTATGGGCGTAACTGATTTCGCCGGGACGCGCCGACGGACCGCCGCCCGTCAATGCGATACGGCTTGCGGTATGGTGCGGAGTGCGGAACGGTCTGGTAGTGACTATCCCGCTGTCCGCGTCGAGAATACCCGCTATCGAATGAATTTTGGTCGTTTCGAGAATTTCCTGCTCGGTCATTGCGGGCAATATCCCGGGAAGACATTTGGCAAGCATGGTTTTACCGCCGCCGGGCGAACCTATCATGGTAATGTTATGCCCGCCCGCCGCGGCAATTTCCATAGCGCGTTTTGCCGCGTACTGACCTTTTACAAACTTAAAATCCTCACGCGCCTCGCATGCGTCTCCCGCAACGATATCGCTGTTCGGAATAGGCGCCATGGAAGTTCCGTTGATGAGCGAAATCGCCTCTTTAAGATTATTTACAGCATAGACTTCTATTCCGCGTATGTACTTAGCCTCGTTGGCGTTTGCGTGAGGTATGACTATCTTTTTAACGCCATGTTCGCGCGCCGAAATGAGCATGGGCATAACGCCGTTAATGCGCCGAACCTCGCCCGACAACGACAGCTCGCCCAAAAAAACATATTCGTTTACGGCTTGCAACGGCATTTTTCTCTCATCGACTCCCGCCTGCTCCGTCGAGCATAACAGTCCGAGCGCAATCGCAAGGTCGAAAATCGGACCTTCCTTTTTGGTATGTGCCGGTGCGAGATTGACGGTAACTACGCGCGGAGTATCGAAATATCCGCTGTTCTTTATAGCCGAACGCACACGCTCTTTGGACTCCTTGACCGCAGTATCGGGCAGTCCTACTACATCGAACCGCGGCTGACCGGGACGGACGTCCACCTCAACCGCAACGCGGTAGCCGTTAAGCCCGTCGAGCGCATAACTGTTTATCCTCGCTAACATTTACACCTTCTTTATCTTGAAAAACTCTTTTAAGCTTGCGCCCACGCCGTCGGCAAATCCGAGCGTTTTCTTTTGTCCCGTCATGCCTACGCTCACGGCGACAACGGTGAAATACAAATGCGATATAAAAGTAAGAACAGAGCAAGTTATTGTAACGGCGCTCATGCCGCCCGTAAGAAGCAGCTCCTGCGTACCGAAATTAAAGTCGGCAAGATTATTGAGATATCCGGCGCACGCCATAACTGTAATGCCGTTAACAACATAACATAGCCCCGAAAGCGCAAGCACGTACAACAGCCGTTTGTCGCGAACGAGCGCGTAAGACACGATAAGCACGCCGAATACGCAAGTAAAGCCTATCGCGTGCGAACCGGGATAATAGATTTGCAAAGTGAACAGCGAGTATGCGGCTAGCATTACCATTGTCGCGCGATTGCGTTTTGTAAAGTACACGACGCATACAACAGCAAAGATAATAGCGCCGAATACGCACGTAAACACCCACGCAGGGAAACGCGCTCCCGGAACAGAACCGTTCTGGTTAAATATTGCGTAAACGCTCAATCCGTTATACGTGAAGTATTCCCAATTGACGAGCGGCGCGAGCAAGAACTCGTAAATATATACGAACGGGTTATAGCTGTGCGCCGAGATCATGAACAAGCCGATTAGATAGATTCCGATCAACGATATTATAAACCCAACGGGTACGAATATCGCCGCTCGGTAGTCCGCGCCGAAAATATCTTTGCCGCCTACCTTATCGCGCTTGATATTCCCTATCGCCTTAACAAAATGGAATATCGAGAACACACAAGCCACAGGGAACAGGAAAATTCCTTCCTTACTCGAAAACGCCGCCAGCATCATAAACGCTATCGTCAGCATATATTTTTTGCGTGCCAGAAAGTAACAACCGAACGCCGCGAACATGACTGTAAAGACGAGCGGAGTCGACCAGATAACGCCCATAAAGAATATGGGGCAAACGCAAACGAACGAACAAAGCACGACCGCCACGCGCGCATTAAAGTACCGCTTGCCTACCAGGTATACGGCAAACGCGGTCAATAGCTCGGCGATTATCATAGGCAGCTTGATCATGAACTGCATACCGAGCGCATAATCCGATAAGCCGATTGCGTTAGAAAGCCCGCCGAAAATCAAATAGATAAAGTAGACTACGGGATACAATACTTGTCCCGCGTCGCCGCCGTAATACTCGCCTAAGCCGTGAACTCTAAGGTTATCGAACATAGTCGAGAAAATCGCGTAATCGTCGCGATAACCGCGCACGCACATGGCAAACACCATTCTGAACGCAAATCCTATGCCGAATATTACGGGAAATATGATGGCTTTACGTTTGAGTTCGCCTTCGTCCTGCGCGAACTTACATAGAAATGTTATGAGCGCGCCTATTGACAGCAGAGTCAAAAGCGAAAGAAATACCGCTATAATAATGTCCGAAGCAACGGACGCACTTACCTGAGAAATAAATTCCAAAATTGCACCCTCTTTTGAATATTGTAGCAAATAATCTTTATAATTGCAAGACTTTTCCCCCTACTTCTTTGAAAAGAAGCACCTACTTCTTTTTAAAGAAGTAGGCAAGAAACTTTTAGTGTCGGGTGTTTGCGTTAGTGATCTATTATTTGTTACACCCGAATAATATCATAGCATTATAAATATCTTAACGCCACTGGCATTCACCTTTTCAATCATTTTTAAAGAATATTGCGGACAGGCAAATTTCGACATTTTTCGGCATAGAATATTACCCCGACAATAAAGCAAAGCGAGGGTTGTATGATAATCGAAACTTTTATGACTTTTCTATCACGAATTTTCCTGTTCACGTCGTTTGTAAACAACAACGGCTCTTTTCCCAAGCCCCTACCCCCCGAGGAGGAACGGGCGCTATTTGAAAAGTACAAGAACGGCGACCGCGAAGCGTACGACTCGCTCGTAAAGCACAATCTAAGGCTCGTGGCGCATATCGTAAAAAAGTATAACAACGCGGGCGAAGCCGACGATCTTATTAGCGTGGGCAGCATCGGGCTAATTAAGGGCATAGAAACCTTCTCGCCCGATAAAGGCTGTCAATTGACCACCTACGCCGCCAAGTGTATCGAGAACGAAATATTAATGTACATACGCGCCAATAAAAAACACAAGCAAACAATGAGCCTGTACGAAGCGGTCGGCACCGATAAGGAGGGCAACGACATTGCGCTTATGGACGTTCTCCCCGGCGAAACGGATACATATATCGATATAGAGAATAATATTGTGCTCGAAAAGGTCAAAGAAGTCATGGACGACGTACTGACCGACATAGAACGCAAGGTTATATGTATGCGATACGGGCTTTTGGATAAGCGCGCATATACGCAGTCGCAGGTCGCCAAAAAACTCAAAATTTCGCGCTCGTACGTTTCGCGCATAGAAAAAAGAGCAATCTCCAAAATCGCAAAAGCGCTTAATTAAAAATGTCCACAAACAAAGTTTGTGGACGCGAGCATGACCCGTAAGCCGAATTCTGTTATGACGGTTATCTATCTAGCCTATGCGTTGCCGCATAGGTCAAGCGATTGTAAAGGACGGCGGACAACCTTGACCCTTTGTCTTGCACCGAACGGGGTTTACACGGCTCAAAACGTTACCGTTTCGACGGTGAGCTCTTACCTCGCCTTTTCACCCTTACCCGAAAAAATCGGGCGGTAATTTTCTGTTGCACTTTCCTTGAAGTCGCCTTCACCGGTAGTTAGCCGGCGTTCTGTCCTACGGTGTTCGGACTTTCCTCGTGAGCTTTCACTCCCGCAACCATCCGGTCATCTCGTTGATATTATAGCATTAAACAAAAAGAATGTCAAACGAACGCTATAAAAATAAGAGTAAAGTCATTATTACTTAGCAATTCTCCTAAGCATTGACAGCTCGGGCAATCTTACGCCGCACAGCTTGACGCGCATGGTCGGCACTTTGGCGTCGGTGATTTGCTCGCCGTTCTCCGTTTCCATAATAGGCACGGTCACAGTTTTATTCAAATATTCATCGTCGTAGGACAGCACTTCGAGCGTGTCGCCCGTTTTAAAGCGGTTGCGCATTTCGACTATCGCGCCGTCCACAGCGTCGTCCATGACGATACCGCAAAAGTCGTAATATTTATCGGGGTTTTCGTCGTGAACGGGCTGACCGTAATAGAAGCCTGTATTGAACCCGCGATTGGGCGCTTTGTGCGTTTCTTTAACGTACACGTCCGATACGGGCTTGCCATCAAGCGCCTGATTAAGCGCTTTGCGGTATGCGTTGACTATACACGCCACGTAATACTCGGACTTGACCCTGCCCTCGATCTTGAACGAAGTCACGCCCGCGTCGGCAAGCTCACCCAAGTGCTCGATCATGTTAAGGTCGTTGCCGCCGAAGATATACGTTCCGTCATCCTCTATAAATTCAAGCCCCTCGCTTGTCTTTTCCGGCGTGAACACCATACGGCAGGCTTGATTGCATTCGCCGCGGTTCGCCGACCGGCCCGTTAAATAGTTGGACAGCATACACCTGCCCGAGTACGATACGCACATTGCGCCGTGAACGAACGCTTCCAATTCGACTGTATCGGGAAGATTGTCGCGGAGCTTTCTTATACGCGTTAAGTCCAGCTCACGCGCCAGCACTATGCGCTTAACGCCCATATCGGCATAAACCTTTGCCGTCGCGCTGTTCATAACGTTAGCCTGCGTGGAAACGTGTATCGGCACGTTGGGGTGCTTGTTTGCAAGGTGTTCGATCAAGCCTAAATCGGATACGATAAGCCCGTCTACGTGCAAGCTTTTTAGATAATCGATATATTCGTCTATCCCGATCAGATCTTCGTCGTAAGGGAAAATATTGAGCGTAACGTAAAACTTCTTTTTTCGGCTGTGCGTGGCGAGCGAAGCGGCTTTCAGCTCGTCGTAATCGAAATTCTTGCACGCTGCGCGCATACCGAGCTGTTTGCCCGCTAAATACACTGCGTCGGCTCCGTATTGGAGCGCCACGTCCAGCCTTTTTACGTCGCCCGCGGGCGCGAGCAATTCAACTCTGCGTTTCATTAGCAATCGATCACCATGGGCAGTATCATGGGACTGCGCCGCGTCATTTTAAAGATATAGTTCTTGATTTCTTTGCGAATGGTGTTATTGAGCATATTCCTGTCGCTTTCGCGCAGGTCGTATGTCGACAACAGCCGCGCGACCGCGTCCCTGCATCCGTCGAAGAAGTCGTCACCGCCTTCCTTGTCGTACGCGAACCCGCGCGAGGTAATGTCGATCGCCGACACCGTGCCCGACAGCTCGTCGATACAGATAACGGCGATAAGCAAACCGTCCTCGGCGAGATGCTTACGATCTCTAAGTACGGAGCTGTCCGTATCGCCTACGCCCAAGCCGTCGACGAGCAGACTGCCCGAAGCGACCTGTTCGCCTATTTTAAACGTCTTATGCGAAACGTAAACGCAGTCGCCGATATCGGTTATAATGATATGCGACGGCATTTCGCCCATTGCCACTGCGAGCTCGGCGTGCTTTTGCAGGTGTCTGTGCTCGCCGTGTACGGGTATGAAATACTGGGGTTTGAGCAGCGCGTGGATAAGCGACAGCTCGTCGCGGCAGGCATGACCCGAAACGTGGAGCTCGGCAAGGCTCTCGTATATAACGCGTGCGCCGTGGCGGTAGATATTGTTTATTACCGAGTACACCATGCGCTCGTTGCCGGGTATGGGGTGCGCCGACAGAATTACGGTATCGTTATAGCCGAGCTTGACCTTGCTGAAATCGTCAGCCGCCATACGCGTGAGCGCGCTCATCGGCTCGCCCTGACTGCCCGTAGTGAGAATGACAAGGTCTTTATCGTCTACGTTCTTTACTTTTTCGATATCGATGATCTGACTGCGGTCGATTTTGAGCTCGCCTATCCTTGCCGCGCACTCGGCTACGTTTATCATCGATCTGCCCGAGAACGCGACCTTGCGCCCGAACTCGGCGGCGAGGTCGATTATTTGCTGCAACCTGTGAATATTGGACGCGAACGTTGCGATTATCAATCGCCTGTCCTTGTTCTCGTTAAAGATATTGCGCATACTGCGCCCGACGGTCGCCTCGCTCATGGAAGAACCCGGGCGCTCCACGTTGGTGCTTTCGCAGAGCAACAGTAGTACGCCCTGCTTGCCTATCTCGGCAATGCGTTGAAGGTCGATCATGTTACCGTCGATCGGCGTATAGTCGACCTTGAAGTCGCCCGTATGGAACACCGTGCCGACTGGCGTCGATATGGAGAGCGCGCACGAGCCCGCTATCGAGTGCGAGACCTTGACGAATTCGACCTTGAACGCTCTGCCGAGCGAAATGGTATTGCCGGGCTGAACTACGTTGAGCTTGGCGTTATCGATACGCATTTCGCGAAGCTTGTTCTCTATAAGCGCGAGCGTGAGCCTTGTACCGAACACGGGCACGTTGCACTGTTTAAGGAAGTACGGGATCGAGCCGATATGGTCCTCGTGACCGTGGGTAATGACTATACCGCGGATCTTGTCCTTATTGAGCATGAGATACGCGGGATCGGGTATGATAAGGTCTACGCCCGGCGTATCCGACGTGGGGAACGTAGAACCGCAGTCGATGATAATAATGTCCTCGCCGAATTCGAGCGCGGTCATGTTTTTACCGATTTCGCCTACGCCGCCCAGGAAAATAACTTTAAGAACAGGCTCGACAAATTTTTTTTGCTGCAAAATATGCCTCCGATATTTTCTTTCTTATTTTCAATTACGCCACAACATTAAAATAATCCAAACAGCATACTTGCGCCTAATAACAGGCAAAACAAAACACGCTGTTTATCGATTAATATTACGGCATAAAAATATTACACAAAAACGTTTGATATACGTTGATATCCGTTAATGCTTTCTATTGATTGTATCGAATAATTTAATTATACTCTTTTTTTCTTAAAAAAACAAGCGTTTTTCCTACTTCTTTTCAAAGAAGTAGGAAAGAAACTCTTAGTGTCGTGTATGGAATTGAGTGGTTAATCGAATTTTACACCCGAGTAATACCCATATATTATAAATTTCTTTACGCCACCTTGAAAAACAGACAAGAAAAATTTACGTTTGTTTTTATGAGCTTATTATATCTTTCACTCACCTGTCATTCTGAGCGCAAGCGAAGAATATCTTAATCATCTAACTTATCCAATCTTTCTTTCATTAAAGCCAAATCGTATTCCAAAAAATACTTTTGTAATAGCGGATAAAACTGTTTAAATTTGTTTTTATCATAAAATACTATATCGCAGCCCCTGTCGTCGTACACCGTAAATATACATTCGTTTCGGAACGAAACCAAATGAATAATCGGATTTAATTGACGGTCAATTTGTTCGTTGAGCGCTTTTATTGCATTGAATTTTTCGTCGGGATAACAGCAAATTCGATTTCTACGACAAATATCTTCACGGTCACACTCATTAAACGGAATATCACGTATTACTTTATGTTTGAACTTTTCTTGATAACCTAAACTGAATTTTAGCAAACGCTTTACCATTGCGGCAACGCTGTTTATATACACAGTAGTGCCCTCATCAAAATCAAAGTCGTAGATGTAATTATCGAAAAAGAACATATCGACGCCGTTTTCAAAAAGAATATTGAATATTTCCGCGGCGCGTTGCTTTGCGGCATTCAAATGCTTTTTATTAGTATCTCCAATACCCAACTCACACCGCAGAGCAAGCTCGTTATTATAAAAGTACGGCGGATCGTAACAAAATTCTTTGCTTAATATCATTTCTTCTATGCATGATTTATTATTCATAATAGTTTCCTTACAGAAGCTCAACAAAAACAGCCCCGCTTTTTCAAGAGAGGCTGTTTTGATTGTTGTTACTACATATCGCTGTCGTTAGACACGCCGTTGTCGCCGGGGTTAAGCCCGATTACGTTGTTATTGGGCGCTGCGCTACCGCCGCCGATCATTAAGCCGGGATCAGCTTGCTGAGGCATGGTCGGAGGCAGATATCCGAACGACTGATACATTGCATTGGAAGTATTGGCGATACGGAGCATTTGCTCTTCGAGTTCGAGCTCGGAGATAAGCACAGCTTCGAGTTCCTCGCGTTTGCGCTTGCGGCGTTTCAGCAATACTATGAGCAAGATGATGAGAAGGATAAGCAGGAGTATGCCTATGCCGACACCCAACCAGATATACGGATAAGTTTCGACGCTTATCTTGACCAAGCTCATGAACGGCGCCGACGGACGGTCGACATTCTTGACGTGGATAGTCGCTTTGGTCGTTTCACCCGTGCGGTCGACTACGCCGATTGTAAGATCGGTCTCGCCTTTGTAGTTATAAGTAAGGTACAGTATCGTCCTATCGTCGCTTACGCGGAGCGAAACCATTGTGGGCGACGTGACGCTCATGGCGTTGGGATCGAACAACAATCTGTCGCCGAGTTCGAGGTCAAGGTCAGTAAACAGCATGCCCGTAGTAAGAGCAATCGTGCCGTTGCCGTCCAGACCGTAATCGGACTCGCGGGTGTAGAACGTGTAGCCTGTCGCGCGCGTGAAGTTATCAAGAAGCGTAGGCGCGTGGTTCTTGCCGACCGTCACAGGGAACTGACGAGTATATGTGGTCGGGTTCTCCACACCGTTCTCGATATCGGTGCGCTTAACGAATGTTACGTCAAACGAAACGCTCTCAATCTCGCGCGTGCATACGAACGACCAGTCACCATCGTTGTCGAGCCCTATGGTCACGTCGGGCGAAATCGTGGACAAACCGGTTATTACGTAGTCGCGACCGGGGTTGAACGTCTTTTCTTCGTCATCGGAAGCGAGCGCTACAGCGGAAGGTGAACCGTCGCCGGTGCCGATGCTCAACGTATTGTCGTAAGTATCGGTTACTTCGTTGAACAGCATTTCCGAAGTTACCTTGGTCGGGATACTGCGTATCGCATTTACGCGATTAAGGTCTATAACGTTATTTATATCGTAGATGGACGTTACACGTACGCTGAACGATACCGTACGCGCGTCCGGATCGTTCATAAGATCGCCGTCAGACACTACAATCGAAACGTCTTGCGTGCCGTAGAAGCCCTTGCGCGGGATAATGCGAAGCTGGTCTATCGATCCGTCCACAAGCTCGACGTTGACGATATTACCGCCGTTATCGGTGCCGATCGTGCAGTGAATATCCATGTCATCTGTTTTGATGGGAAGCATACCGACGATATACAGCTTATCGGAGCCGTTGACGTCCTCTACGTAGTCAGAAACCTTAATAATGATAGGATCGCCGTCTTTGGTATCCGAACCTATTACCGAGAACTTCTGAATATCCTTGCTCTTAACGGTAGGCGCGGCGTTAAGCACCTGAACGTTGATGCGAATGGTTATGCCTGCATCTTCGGTGTTCTCGCCTGTTCCGCTTCGGTCGATTACGCGAATGTACGCGGCGCCTTCAATGTTACGGGTATGCGAGTTAGCGACAACGCTGAATCCCATGAAGTGATAAGGGTCGACGTTTACTCCGTTGTTGCCGTAAATAGGCGTGATCGTAGCAATCGATTCTTCACCGGAAGCGTTCTTGACTTGAAGCGCTCCGTTTACAACGTAAAAGTTTTCGTTAGTTGCGCTTGCCGGCTTAATCAACCTGAACGAGTCGGTATCCGCCGCGCTCGACGTAAAGTCGGGGTCGGCAAACCAGTGATCGGCAACGAGATTAACGTTGAGCGCGCCCTCGTTGGGTGCGACCTTAACGTCTATCGCGTAAGAATACTTCTCGGCCTTCTCGTCAACGGTTTCGGGAACGTAAATCTCGTAACCTACGCCGTTCGCGTCGAAGAAGCGCGCAGATTTTTCAAGCTGCTCGGTATTGAACGCAATATCGGAGTTCTGAATCGTAATGTAAAGGGTTGCACGGATCTTCTCGTTAGACTTATCCAAGCCCCAAATATTTACAGGGAACTTAACCTCGTTTGCGTACGAACCGTCGGAATTGCGCTTATCGATACGACGAAGCACCTTAATGCGGAGCGAGTGCGCAGGTATGCCGCTTGCCGAAGGCACATCATCGTTGTTGATGGTTATTTCGATAGCGCGGTCTTTACCGGGTGCTGCCTGCCAATCGCAGTCTGCGTCGGCGAGCGCTTCGGCGTAATCATTGTTTGTATTACCCGACGAGATAAAGCCGTTTACACGCACGGTGTCTTCTACGTCCGAATCGTTGAACATGGAAGCAAACGGGTTGGTCTTGTCGAATATCGGGAAGTCATGGTACTCGCCAACCTTGCCGCTGAATTCGAGCACGCTCGAATTGGTATTGACGGTGGGCGCACTATCCTTAACCTTGACGTAGAATATCGAACCGGATTTGATAGCAGCGTCGCGAGTCTTGTAGCTACGGTCGCTAACCTGCTTCTCAATCTCGACGTACATCAAGATATCGGTGTTAATGTTGGAAGTTACAGGTCGAAGCGTGAGCGAAACGCCATCCTCGCCAATATCGAACACGAAGTATTTATTGATGAACATCAACAGCGACTTATTGACCGTATACGTACTGCCGACCGCGCTGATACCGCCTACAAGGTAGTTTTGACGTGCGGAGTTGAGCACGCTCTCTTTGAGCCAAATATAGTGGTTGTTGTACTGCGTATTCGAAATGTCAAGAAGCTGCGCAGCTTCCGTAAGCGAGAGCGGATCGTAAACGGTGTTATCCGCCTCGTTCATCTTCATGAACGCATAAACGCGAACATCGTAGTTCAGGTTGTACGGGAGCTCCGTTACCGTAGCGTTAGCTTTACGGTTGATGACGTCGGAGTCGTTGATACCCCAGCTCTTATCGGTAGCCTCGTCCTGATCGACGGAAGCTTTCATGCCGCCGTAGTTGAGGAATTGATAGGTGCTGTCTACGCCCGCAATGCGCGTCCTATCCTCTTCCTTGAGCTCCTCTTTTACTATGAGCTCATTTTCCTTTTCCGTGAGTTCTTTGACGTACGCGCTTACGCCCGTATAGTCGTCGTAGCCCTTAACGTAAACGGTGTCGATTACGTTACGAAGATTGGAATTGAACTGACCCTGCGGGGTGATCTTGCTGCTCGCATACTGCCAATCGTTAGTCATGGACGAGTAGAACGTATGCAGTTTGATGGTGATCGGAATAGCGTTCTGGAACACGTTGTTTCCGCAGTCGCGAACGTAGAACGTAAGCTCGTCGCTATCCCTATCGGGGTTGTACGTTAAGCAACGTACTCTGAAACTCTGATAAGTGTTGTCGGTTATTTGTATATCGTAAATATCGTTGTAGTAATGCAATCCGATCTTGGTCAGCGGCATGCCGTTAAGCATGAACGCGTCGTATTCGTTGGAGGGACAATACATTGCTATATTGTTGTTATCCTCAACATCGGGATCGTATGCAATCTCATTGATATTGACGGTAAACTCGCCGTACAGCGTTTTGGAGACGTAATTGTCGCCGCCGTCCAAGCTGACGCTGACTCTTTCGTGTACGTTGTTGCCGGTGGCGTTGTAAGCGCTCATATACGTTTCGTATACGCCTGCGGTGCTACCAACGGTATTAAGCGCCGAGCAAAGGTTGTGATCTTTGTCGCCTTCGGCAATCGCTACGGGCGACGAGCTCTCTACCGTTACGTACATGGTGAACGTTGCACGAGCGCCGTCACCGTCGATAACGGTGATAGTGATGGGCATCTTCGTGCATACCCTTGCCGCAACCACGACAACGTCGAGCGGACGAAGCGTGCCGCCGCTTGCCCTGCCCTCGTCGGGCATCAAGTCACACTGACGGGCAACGTTAAAGCAGCTGCTATCGTAATACTGAACACGCTCTATTCTGAGTCCCCAAGGCGTATCGTCGTCCGCAACGGCAAGATAGCCGAGGTTTTGGAGCGCGCCGTTATCGGGAACATAATCGTGCAGCTTGTAACCTCTGTTACTGGCATTTTCGGAATATTCCTTATTGAGGTTAGCTTCCGTAAGATTCTTATACTGCACTGTCGACGAAGTGAAGCCCGCGTCG
Source organism: Clostridiales bacterium (assembly GCA_014799665.1). NCBI lineage: Bacteria > Bacillati > Bacillota > Clostridia > Eubacteriales > Clostridiales bacterium. The sequence continues at coordinate 436,353 of JAAVHP010000012.1, read as the reverse complement.
CCGGCAGCCATGCAAAGGTTACGCTGAGAAATGTTGCGCGGCGTTTGAAGCATGCCGTAGGAAGTAGAGTTCTTAGCCGAGTCGGACAACGTAATACCGGTTTCAGCGCCAAGGAACCTATCGTAAGGCGTAGTAACGATCGTGAAATAGTCGCCTACGCGCATTTTAAGCTCTTGCGCCTTATCGTGCGAAGCGGAAGTACGAATCGTCGGGGCCTGGTTGACGACCTCTACGTAAATCGTAAGGGTCTTGGTCGTGTGGTTCTCGTTATCGGTAAACGTAAGCGAGAACTTGAAGTTTTTATACGACTGTCCAAGATAGGTGGTTCTGCGGTTTACCCTTATCTGAATGGTGTTCGACATGGGCTTGCTGTTCGCGGAAAGAGCAGGCGTCGCCGTGTCGTCGTATTCCATATACATGATAACGTCAGGAAGGCTGCCGAGCGCGGTCTTGATCTTGTTACCGTCGGAGAACTTGGCCGTACCGTTAACGAGTTGCGAGTTGGTTGTAGCGCTCCATCCCTCGAACGGCGATTTAAGGTAAGTACCGGTATCCGCTCTGAACCTATCGGAATACATACCGCCTTGCACAGCCGAAACCTTATTTACAAGCGTGGTGTAATCGCTCTTCCAGTACCAATCGAAAGAACCGGAGCCTTGGTCGTCGCTCTTGGACAAAAGCGAATTGGAGCTGATAACGTCGGTAAGGCTGAACTGATAAGTGGAGCCTACGGGAAGCTGTACGGTTATCTTCTTGTTACCCGTGCTTCCGCTTATGCTGGTATCGTTTTCGAGGTTGCTCGAAAGCGTGGGCTCCGAACCGCTGATATACACACGAACTTCGAGCGATACGAACGAGCCCTGTTCGGGGCCGTCGCCGTGGCTGTCGTAAATAAGTATTTTAAGCGGGTAATAGCCTACGCCGCCCGTAGTGGCCGCAACGTATTCGAGTCCGCGCTCGTTGTAATATTGTTTAAGCGCGTCGCCGCTAAGACCCTTATCGGTCGTCATTTCGGCGTTGAGCGTGGTTTTGGCAAGCGGCGTAATGGTAAGGCGCGTACCGTCGGGGCTGACGCTCGTTCTGAAGAACTTGCTGTAACCCTCCAAAGAGTGCCCGCCCATATTGGTACCGTAAATACCACCATTGGGCTGGAACGCGTATTTTGTTTCTCCCGAATCTTCGTCCTCAGTAGTCTCGAAGTTGACGAAATCGAGATTTGTTGCGCTCGCCTTAGAGAACGCATACGTAGTAGCGTTACGCGAACCGAAGTAATTTCTGAGCGAGTTCTGCGCCGCAGGCGAACTCGTAGCGTCGATAGCGTTGGTAAATACAACCGTATCGCCTACGACCGTATGCTCTCTTGCGCGCGCGCCGCCGAGCGTAGACATGGGAGTGAGCGATTCGGTATAGAAGTATGCGTTATCGGACAACGAGGTATTGATGCTGTTATCCGCATTACGCACAACGTCATCGTCTTTAAACTTAACGTTAATAACGTCGTCGGCATTGGTGATCGAAGTGCCGTCGCGAACGAGCTGTATCGACTTGGCTGCGCCGCCGGTGGTGAGATCCAACCTAGTGTGGTAGCCGTTATCGGAGGAAACGACGCCGTCCCTCTCGTTACCGGCGGTAACGAGATCAACTGCGGCATTGCCTATTTCGATCTTGAACGACAGCGTAGCGGTGTTGCTTACCGTTTTGCCGCCCTCGCCCGTAGAAGTCGAGTTACTCGCCCTTTGAACGTTAGAAGTCGCACCTACGTACTGACATTCCGCGACCTTAACGGTCAAGGTAAGCGAAGATTCGCTCGAACGGGTGGATTTTTTGGCAAGACCGATACCGAACGTATTTTCGATAAGGTTTTGCTGATGACCTTGAAGGTAAAGCAATCTGCCTTCGGGTCCGATCAAATTGTTTTTATAAGTGCCGGTACTGAAAATACTCAACGCGCCGTTCTCGTTAACGGAAGGAATAGCCAAACCGTTATTGAAGTACGGGCTGTTTAACGTAGTCATGAACTCGGCGGAGTCTTTCGTATATCTCGTAAACGTTACGTAAGGGTTTTGATTAAGCGTTTCGCCCGTCCACTTGCCGCCTTTGTTATCGGTAAGAGTTAACGCCTTATAAATGTTGTCGGAGTTAAGCTGATATTGATAAGCGGTCGTGCTGTTTTCGAGGAATCCCAAATCGTACGCAACGAAGGACGATTGAGTAAACTTAAGCTCGTTATCTTCTACTTCCGTATACGAAGGACGCATTGCGAAGTAGCTCATAGGTACATACGTGTAAGACTTATTAGCGGCAACGTTGATCGTATCGCTGTACTTAAACGCAACCTCCGCATTGTTATTTGCGGCAATAGTATCAGCCGTCTGATAAGCGTATTCCTTGCCGGGAACGTATACTTCGCCCGAATGAATACCCGCGTTAGTTTGGTCGGCTTCGCCCTGAGCACGAGTTTTAAGCTCGGTACCGCTAGACGTAACAATTTGGTTACTGCCGTTCAAGTACAGGTTTGCCTGATCTGCGTCGTAAACCGACGTTTGTGTGCCGTCGTAGGTGGAAATATAGTTTTTCGTTCCATCATAATCGGCAACTACGTAATAACCGCCGAACTGGTTGTAGTAGGTATACGGGATAATACCCATACTCTGAACGTACAAGTGGAAATGATTTTCGTTGGAAATAGATACAACAGCCTGCTTATCGTTACCGTCTTTATAAGCGGTATTGCTGCCTGCGGTATCGCCGCCGAAGACCGTTTCGTCGCGCAAAGCGGGAACGACCGTAATATACGAATCGTCGGTAGAATATGTTCTGGGCGTAATGCTGATTGCCCAATCGCCGACTATCCACCTGCCTTGACTGTCGAAGAACGACTCCCACATGTCGTTTGTCTGCCACCACGCGGCGTCTTTTGCCGCAAGCTCGCTCGCCTTATAAGCCGTACCGTTGACGAAATAGATTACGTCGTAATTGCTTACGTACGTTCCGACTGCGCCAACGTTTGTCGACTTGTCGCCTATCATAAGTCGAACTGCGGAATGTGCGTCGAAGCCAACGGTAGGAACAAAGTTCTTCATCGTCGCGAAATCGGTGACGGTAGCACGTTGATAAGACAAAGCGCTATCGCGAACTTGAAGAATGGGGCGTTGAAGTATATCGGTATCGGTCGATAAGATTTTGATTTGACCTGCGGTCGCAACGCTTAACGAAGCCGTTTGCATGGTTTCGCCGTTAGTAAGCGCGGCAACTGCGTCGTCGCTCGAAGCGAAATAGCGAGTACGGGTTATATCGGAATTATTGACCGTTTCCACCGTCCATTGGTAGCTCCTATCGCCCACTTCATCAAAACCGTTATCGCCGGTGTTGACAGTTATAGGCGCGTTGATTACCTGAACTCTTATGTAGCACGTGCTGCTGTCGAGAGTTCTGCCGTCCGAGGACCTGCCGTCGGTTACGTCAAAGAACACATACAGAGTGTTTATATTCTGCGAGGAGTTAAGCGCTGTAATGGTGAGCGTTTCGCTCGTAAGCGTTACGTCGATATAGCTACCGAGGTATTTATTGCCGGCACCGTCCGCGTCGCTTCCGTTAGTCAATGCGTCCAATACACGAACAGGGTTGGTCGTGTAGAACATGATGCCGTCGCCTTCGTTATCAGTAAGGAAATCTTTATAACGGTCTTCCTTATTCACGGACGCGCCGGAACGGAAAATGATAGTGGACGGTTGAGCAATCGTGGTTTTGCCGTCCGAACCGTAAGGCAGTTCTTGGGCGTTATTGAGCGTGCCGGTTTGTATAGGCGAAGTAGAAAGCGTATAAATACGCTCGTATTGTACCTTCGGCGCACTGTTAATAATGTTGATTACAATCTTGATCTTGGATATGCCCTGCGCGCTACCCGAAGCGCCCGCGCCTATTCTGTCGCGAACATTAAGCTCGATTTCAACCGGCGCAACCTGAGTACGGCTGAGCGCAGTAATTACGATATAATCGAGGTTATAGGTGTTGGCAGTTGTGTAGTTGCCGTTGCTGTCGGCAAAGCGGATCTTGCTGCCCCACGAGTACGATATGTACGAACCGCCTACAATCGAAGGAGTTTCATACTTAGACGCGTCGGCCTTATACGGATCGAAAAGATAACCGTCAAGATTGGAGCTATCGGTCGTACGCGCGAAGAACAAGCCGTCAACGTAAGTGGGTTTAACGGTTTCGAGCGCACCGCCGAACATATTGGTCGACGAGAGCGTGCCGAAATTACGCGTTTCGTTGAGTAACGCTATCGTGTTTTTAAGGTTGGCTTTGTACGTTTCCGAAGAATAGTCGCCGTTGGCATTGGTCGCCTTTACGGGTGCCGCCAAACCGTCTATCTTTCTGCCCGAACCAGTAGACTTATCGTCTACGCTGAACTGACCGTTAATGAACGTGCCACTCAAACCGTTGAGTGTAAACGCATGGTTGGTTGTATCGGCGGATAAGTTGTTGCTGTCCGTAGGATAGTTTATGCCGTCAGCGGTGAGATTGCCGTCCCACAATAAATCATAGGGAGATATGAGCGCCGACGAGTTTACGGGCATATTGTAAGTAATCTCGGCAAAGCCGTCCCTAACGGTGTAGGAGCTGGTTACCGTTTTGCCGTCATCTTTATAGTTAATGGTGGCGACGTTTTCCGAATTGTTGTTTGTAGGCGCGGTATTTGTTACGTTGATTGCGATATTGGCGCCGTTTGCAACCACAGCGTTAGAGCTGTCGCGGAGCGCAACGTTTGCGAACAAGTACCTATTGTGCGTATAGTTTTTGAGCGTAATCTTAATACCCTTGAGCTTTACGCACAAAACGTCGCTTCCGCCGATATCGACGGTTACCGTTTGATTAGACTTGCCCGTGCTGTCTACAACGTTTGCAGTCTGTACCCTGCCGCCGAAATAGGTTGTGGGTACATATATATCGATAAATTCGGCTTTAAAGTATTTTTGAGCCGTTGTAACGTCGTTCTTGATAACGCTGTCGTAGATTGCTTCTATCGTAGAAGTAATCTGAACGAGCTCGTTGAGCTTGCTATCGTAAGTAAGACTTGTCGTATAGTAGTTATCGGAGTCCGAAGCGAGCGGTTGAAGATTTGTCGAAGAGGTTTTAATCTTGTTGTTCGCGTCGGTGCCAGTAGCATACACGCCGAGCGGGTATGTTTTACGATCTACGGTAATACCCATGGGGGTGAAGTAGAATATGCTGCTATCGCTCGCTACGCCGCTTGCAGTGGGCATTTCGCTCGCGCCCGAGCCGTTACGCTCGATATTGGTCGTAGTGGGAGCTTTGTTGCTGACGATAATACCGAGCGGCAACCATATACCGGCATCGTTGGTATCGTTTCTGTCGACTATATTCAAAAGAACATAGAAATGACCGGGGTTGTTTATCGTAACGTCCGTGGTCGTAGGAGCGCCCGTCGAACCGCCGGTAATTGATTTACCCTTTCCGCCAGCGCCGCCCGCCGTACGTTCGGGTCTGTACATATTATACGTGGCGCGCAAGCCGGTAAGCGAGAGCGTCATGTTAGAGAACGAGTACTGAACGAACGCGCTGTTGGACGCGCCGTTGCTTATGTACCAATCCTGGAAGCCTGTAGAGAAACCGCCGCCGACCAGCGTACCAGAAGTAAGCGAGTTATTGGCGGGAGTGTTGCTGTCGGTGAACGACGAGCTCGAAGCGGTTGCGCCGCTCGGCACGACGTTGAAGTACGACGCGCCGCCGCTGACGGTCGATACTACGTTGCCGTACTTGTCGAGCTGAATAAACTCGGTTTCGGGAACTTTTACGGCACGAATATAGTGGGTAGACGCGGTAAGCGTACCCGTATCGGCGTCGTTATAGAAGCTCGAAATATTAACGTTTGTCGCCGTCATGGGAGTAAGCGTAACCGTGGGGTTGACGGTGTTTACTACCGTAGGACGGTTATTATCCATCTTGAATACAATATCGAGGGTTATCGGATTGACGTCCGCCGAAACGTTCTTCTCGGTGGTATACGCCGTATTCTTTTCTACCGCATACAGCGTGACCGACAATACCTGATATTCGGGATCGGGAGTTTTACAAATTAAAGTAATCTGCGTAAATGCGTTGGCGACCTGAACCTTGCTCTTGTTGTAAATAATAGGTTTTATCGTATCGGTAAGGCTCGCAGTTCGATCGTATTCCTGAATAATAAACTTAGGATTATTACCCGTGATCTGAGTAGTCGAGTTGAGCGCAATTACCGCCATATCAAGGCTGTTTACATTGGTCATTAAGTCGCTCGCCTTGATCACGAAAGGCACGTCCTTTTGAAGGGGCGCTTTAATGTTTACCGTGTAACGGGTAGTACCGTTAGGGTTATAAAGGTTATCTTTGCTTAAACTCGTTTCGGTCGAGCTTATCGCATTACGCTTCGACATGCCGATATAGTAGCTGTTATCGGCACTTCCGCCCGTTACTTCCACACCCGTAGTAGTCGTCGATCTTTGTCCCAAAGCTTGAGGCGTTACGGTAAAGGTGAAGGATACGGTATTCCACTCGTACTGCGCGGGAGTGTTTGCGTACGAGTCGCGTACCTTTGCGTATAACGTGAGTCTGCCGTTTAATGTGCAGCCGTCTATACCGTTACGCGGGTACAATTTTACCGACTTAACGGTAATCTGATAATCGCTCGTCCATTCCCAAGTCAGATATTTACTGGCGGAAGTGGTGCAAGCCGAGTTAAGGTAAAGTCCGGTCGAAGCATTTTTGGTAAGCGTAGTAAGGCTACCCGCAACGCCGTCTGTAAAGAAAAGATTGGTTTTGGTTGCGTCGGGATCGGTTGCGATTTCTCTTGCGTTGACTACGGTCGAGCCGCCCGAACGGTTGATGCTGTAAGATTTGCCTGCCGAAACAGGTTTTTGGTTTACGTTTATGACATTTATGGTAGCACTACCATTGCCCGTGTTCGTGCTGACACCGCGCTCGTATACGGCGCTCGTCATGGTGCTTTTTACATAGCTCGCGCCGCCGCCGCCACCGTAACAGTTACAAGTGCTGGGACCTGCGCCGCCAGCGCCGCCGTAATAACCGCCGCCGCCTCCGGCACCGCCGCTGTAGTTGCTCTTACCGGTACTCGTACCGCCGACGCCGAACGAGCCTGCCCCGCCTGGATTAGTACCGGAGCAAGTACCGCCCGTGGTCGTTTGTCCGCCGTTGGCATAAAGACCGGCGTTGCCACCGGCGACTACGCCCGAGCCGCCTGTTTTTGCGCCGCCGCCACCGCCGCCGTAATAGGAAGTCGAGTTGGCATTACCTGCACCGCCGCCACCGCCGGCAACGATAAGAATCGCGCCCGTATTACCGGAAAGCGAAGAAAGCGTACCGGTAGCCGTAGCGATATGGGTTGCGCCGCCGCCACCGCCGCCGCCGTGACCGCACGTACGGTTGGACTTAGCATTACCGCCGCCGTTGTATCCGCCCGAAGCAGTACCTTTAGACGATCCGGGGAAATTAGCGCCCTTGCCGCCTACAACTATATATATAGTAGTGACCGCTGTAAGCTTGATAGTAGCGGTCGTTCTGCCGCCCTTACCTGCCGCCGCAGCATACGCCGAATAGCCGTTGCCGCCCGCCGCGCCGTTGACGATGAATTGGAATTCACCGATGGGAAGCGTAATCGACTGTACGCCGCCCGTATAAGCGTATGTAATAACGTCGCCGTTATTAAGCTTACCCGGTGCGCTCTGGTCGCCCGTAAGCGTACCGCGGTTAGCGGAAGTCGTGACTTCCTGCTCCACGTTATCTACCGACGACGCGGGGCTGAAAGTGTTAAAGCACACCGCGCAAGTAACCGATATCGCGATAGCCGTAATTAAAGCGACTATCAGTATCAGCGCACGCTGCATTCCGCTCAGATGAAGTCTATTTGTGTTGTTTGGACGGTTTTTCATACCCTACCTCACTACGAAAACAAACCGTTTGTTTACAATTTGTTCATAATTTCGTATGTATACAGGTAAATGTTAACATATTGTTCACAATTTGTCAACACTTTCTGCCAAATTTTGTCGTACAAATAGCGATTATTTTTTGCGTGCGGTAAATTCGGAGCTAATTATCTTTTTTATTTGCTTGACTTTTCTTATTATATGGGCTATGATATCGGTGTTCATAAAATATTTTCGGAGGATTTGTAATGAACATTAAACCGTTGTTTGACCGTATAGTCATCGAACCTTTGGAAACAGAGGAGAAAACCAAAAGCGGCATCGTCCTGCTCGCCAAAGATCAGGAAAAACCGCAGATCGCACGCGTTACCGCAGTCGGCCCCGGCGGGGTTGTCGACGGCAAGGACGTAACCATGGTCGTCAAAGTCGGCGACAAGGTACTTTATTCCAAGTACGCCGGCAGCGAGTTTAAGGTTGACGGCAAAACGTTTACCGTTATGCGCCAAAGCGACGTTCTCGCCGTAGTCGAGGACTGATTTAATCACTATATATAATAAAGAAAAGGAGTTTTTATCATGGCTAAACAGATTAAGACGGGCGACGAGGCCCGTAAAGCTCTCGAAAAAGGCGTTAATACCCTTGCGGACACCGTCAAGATAACGCTCGGACCGAAAGGTCGTAACGTCGTTCTCGACAAAAAGTACGGCGCACCGCTCATCACCAACGACGGCGTTACCATCGCCAAAGAGGTTGAGCTCGAAGATCCGTTCGAGAACATGGGCGCGCAGATCGTTAAAGAAGTTTCGGTTAAGACCAACGACGTAGCCGGTGACGGCACGACTACCGCTTGCCTACTCGCCCAAGCCATTATCCGCGAAGGGCTTAAAAACGTTGCGGCGGGCGCAAACCCCATGATCGTACGCAAAGGCATTGAGAAAGCGACTGCGGAAGCCGTTGCTCAGCTCAAAGCCATAAGCAAGACGGTCGACGGCAAGACCGCTATCAAGCAGGTCGCTGCTATCTCCGCTTCCGACGAAAAGACCGGCGAGCTTATTTCCGAAGCTATGCAAAAGGTCGGCAACAACGGCGTTATCACCGTTGAGGAAAGCAAGACCATGACGACCGACCTCACGTTCACCGAGGGCATGCAGTTCGATCGCGGCTACGCTTCCCCTTATATGTGCACCGACACCGAAAAAATGGAAGCTGTGCTCGACAATCCCGTTATTCTCATCACCGAGAACAAGATCTCCAATATCCAAGAGATCCTTCCCATACTCGAAAAGATCGTTTCGCAGGGGCTTAAACTGCTCATTATCGCCGACGATATAGAGTCCGAACCGCTTGCTACCCTCGTGGTCAACAAGCTCCGCGGCACGTTCAACTGCGTAGCCGTCAAGGCTCCCGGCTTCGGCGACCGCCGCAAGGAAATGCTCCGCGATATCGCCGTACTTACGGGCGGCACCGTTATTTCCAACGACACCGGTATCGAGCTTAAAGACGCCGATCTTTCCATGCTCGGCAGAGCCAAGACCGTTAAGGTCGACAAGGATAACACCACGATCGTCGAGGGCAAAGGCAATAAAGCCGATATCGACGCGCGCGTTAAGTCGATAAAAGCGCAGATGGAGAACACCACCAGCGATTACGACCGCGAAAAGCTTCAAGAACGGCTTGCCAAGCTCGCGGGCGGCGTTGCGGTCATCAACGTCGGCGCGGCTACCGAAGTAGAAATGAAGGAGAAAAAGCTGCGCATAGAGGACGCGCTCGCCGCTACCCGCGCGGCTGTCGAGGAAGGTATCGTTCCCGGCGGCGGCGTTGCGTTGCTTTCGGCTATCCCCGCTCTCGATAAACTCATCGCCACGCTCGAAGGCGACGAAAAGACGGGTGCAGTCATCATCCGCAAGGCGCTCGAAGAACCGCTTAAACAGATCGCGGTCAACGCGGGCGTAGACGGCGCAGTCGTCGTTAATACCGTCGTTAAGTCCGGCAAGGGCGTAAACTACGGCTACGACGCGCTTAACGACGAGTACTGCGACGTCGTTAAGAAAGGCATTATCGACCCGACCAAGGTCACGCGCTCGGCGCTCCAAAACGCCGCTTCGATCGCGTCTACCCTGCTCACCACCGAGTCGGCGGTCTGCGACATCCCCACTCCGCCCGCTCCTCCCGCTCCCGCAGGCGACATGGGCGGAATGTACTAATCAATTAGAAATTAGTAATTAAATATTAAAACTGGTTGTACAAAACTTTTTGTTACAACCACTTTTTTTGTGTATTAATTGCTTTATACCGCACATAATACTAATACAGACCGATTCGATCGGTTTGACATATATATTGAAAGAACGTTGTTCCGCCGTATACACGAAACAACGTTCTTTTTTGCTATTCTATTTTGGTTATGTTCACCATGCCGCCGACCGCTTTAATGACGGACTTACCGAGCGGAACAATAAAGAAGTATTTTACGGTTTTCTTGTTGTTGGCGGGAAGGTTGAGGTTAATGCTTATATTCTGCTTGGCGTCGATCATAAATTCGCCGCCGCCCTCGCCGTCGAGCATGAAATTGCGCACTACGAACTTGCCGCCGTCGCCCTTGAACACATTGATTTCGTCCATGATAAGCATGGTGCTTTCGTCGGTTATCTCTATGCTGTACGTTCTGTCCAGCAGCTTCAAGTTGGTTACGGCGTTCGTGCCCATGACGAAAGTGCCGAACGCTATCGCCGTTTTAAGGTCGGGACGGAAATACTCTATATCGATAAGCTCCTGAACGCCGATAAGCGCGAGCATATTACCGTTTGCGGAAAGGTAATCGTCCGAGTGCGCCTGCCTGCCGCGCGGCAGGTACACCGAGAAGTTTTCGACGCTGTCCGTAACGTTTGCCGCCCACAGCGCGGCGCTCTTTTGCGCGACGGTTCCCGCTATCTCGTCCAGCCCGTAGCGTTTGAGTCCGTGGTAAACTATAAAATTGATATAAGGCACTATACTGCCGCGATACGCCAAAAACGGCGGAGTGCGCTTGCCGTTGTTGTCGGGTTTGGAGCGTTTTCCGTATTCCTTATTATCTATGGACAGCGTGGGTATAACAAAATCGCCCCAGAACCGTTTGGGATCGGTAAGATTGTTTATTATCAAAGACAGCTTGTCGCGAGTGTCGACGGCGCCCGCAAGAAGCGGATAGAACGAAGTAGCGCCCACAGTCGTAGCCCACTGCCCCGTGGTGTATCTATTCAAATACATTCCCTCGCCGTCGCACCAGAACGTATCGTTTATGATCTTTATCATATCGAGCTTTGCTTTTTGGTACTTGGCGCGGGCCGGCAAATCGAACAGAGAGGCTATGCGCTCCAATACGTCGAACGCCATGAGTTTGAGCGACGACATATCCAAACTGAACATTGCCGTGGGATTGAACTTTTCTTTGAGCGGAGAATCGGTCTGCTTGTACGCGACCTCGTTTTTGTTCTTTTCGGCGACGACTGGCGTTGCGATCGGCGGATACAGCCGCGCAAGCTTGCGGTATTCGGCGAGCATTCCGCTCTTATCCGTAAGGTGCATATAGTTATGCCACACGGCGAACACCGACATTATCCTGTCCTCGAGCGTATAGCGCAGTTGGCGCACCGCAAGCGCGGTATCGGTATAGCAACCGAGTACCGCCGAGCAGTTCTCGGCAGTGCCGTCCATATCGAAATGGTTATCGAGCGAAGCGCGCTGCGGAGAGAAAATCTCGGTCAACAGATAGGGATAGTACACGCGCGACCACAATACCGAGTTGTAAAGCCGCTCTGTCACGCCGCCGAGCTCGCCCGTTCCCATCGTTTTATTAACGCCGTAACGCAGCTCGCTCGTTTCGATCATGCTCTTTACCCTGTCGTAGCGCGGGATCTCGGTTTCGAAAATGTCGTCGTCGCCTACGCACGCATACACGGCAACGCTCGGCTGACGGCGGTTGATAACGAATTCCATGATCGCTTCGTTGAACGCGCCGTTCGCGGTATCCGAGGGCGACATATACGAGGTCGCATAGAAATATTCGCGGTAAACGTCGTCCTCTACCAAATATCTGCCACGGTAGACCGCCGAACTGTCGGTAAGCTCGACCGTGCCGGGAACGATCGCAAGGTGCGGACTGCGCCCGCGTACCGTTTCGCCCTCTATCGACATTTCGCCCGGGCAGTCGTAGCACGGATAGAATATAATTCTTACCCTAAGCTTGCGGCGCGAGCTCACCTGCAAAATGAGCGAACGGTCGTTCTGCCTTACCCATTTTACGCTGAGCGGGCCGCTCGTAAAATGCGCAAAGCTACCATCGGCAGTGTTTGCCGACGCGCTACCGATATTGCGCACGAAATCGTCGTTATCGAGCCATTTCTTATTGGAATAGTAAAGCACGCGCACGCCCCACATGGACCCGTTTCTGCCCACGAGCATTGCGCCGTTTATTGCATTGTAATCGTACCCAACGCCCGTAATGTAGCGGTTGGGAAAGTTCTCGTCGCTTATCGGCGGACCGACCTCGCTTTCTTCGCGGAATTTATCGAAGAACGGCGGGCGGAACGCGAAACCGTATTCTTTATTGATGTATTTCATGCAGCCTCCACGGTTTCGACAATCGGTTAGTTGAGCAAGTACGCCTTGGACGGAAGCGACAGCACTACGTCGCTCTTGGCGCTTATCTTAAACACGTTGGGCGCGACGTCCACGCTCGCCGTGACATATACGGGTTTTCGACCGAACTTATCGTAAGAAAACTGCCAACCGCCTTTTTCGAGCATATCGTACATTTCGGGATTGACGGTCACTATCGCCGCCTTGCAGTTCTCGTCCTTGAATATCTCGAAAAGATGGGCTTTTATCTTGCGCAGCATGAAGTTGGGCGTTTGCGTGTGCGCCGTGCCGTGGCAAGCGCTGCACTTATTCAATAGCACCGATTGGATTTCGGTACCCACCTTTTTACGTGTCATTTGCACAAGCCCAAGCTCGGTCATTGGCAAAACGCGCGTGCGCGTGCGATCCACCGATGTATGGTCACGCAATACCTCAACGACTTCCTCGTTATGCAACGGGTCTTGCATATCGATAAAATCGATCACTATCATGCCGCCGATATTTCGTAACCGCAGCTGGCGCGCTATCTCTTTTGCCGCTTCGCAGTTGGTGTCGAACACAGTGTTTTCCCTGTCGTTATCACCTAAATGCTTGGCGGAGTTGACGTCTATTACGGTGAGCGCTTCGGTGTAGTCAATAACTATATTACCGCCGCTCGGCAGCTCGACCTTGGTCTTTAACAGCTTTTCGACCTCGCCGAGTATGCCGAACTTTTTAAGCACGTCCTCGTTATCGCAAACGGTAACCTTTACCGCGCTTGCCAGATTGCGGTTAAGGTCCTGCGACAGCCTGTGCGCGATCTCCGCGCTGTTGCAAACGATCTCGTCAACCGACGAATTGAAAATGTCGCGCACCGTTCTGAATACCAAATCGCCGTCGGTAGACAGCCGCGCGACGCCGTCCGTCTCGTTGAATTTATCCAATAGCCGCGCGTACATATTTACGAAATACTTGATTTCTTCGATTATTTCGAACTTTTTGGCGTCCTTTGCCGCCGTGCGCGCGATAAACCCGCACTCGGGCGACGGACGGTTGCTTTCCAGAATATCATAGAGCTTTTTGCGCGTGGCTTCGTCCGTTATCTTGTTCGATACGCCGATAAAGTCTACGGTCGGCATATACACTACGTACCGCCCGGGAATGGAAAGGTTGGCGGACAGCCGCGCGCCCTTTGTTTCCGTCGGTTCTTTTACCGCTTGTACGAGTATGAACTCGCCTTCCGTTACGTTAAGCCGCGTGGGGAGCTTACCCGAGCGTTCGAGCGCCGTGCGGTTTTCGAGCATATCAGACGCCGCTAGGAAGCCGTTTTTCTTTTTGCCTATATCGACGAAAGCGGAATCGAGCCCGGGACATACGTTGACGACCTTACCTTTATAAATATCGCCGGTAATTCGCTCGGTATCCCGATCTTCCACGTAAAATTCTTTAAGCACACCGTCTTCCAGCAAGGCGACGCTGCACATATATGATTCGTAATCAACAAGAATTTTGCTTTTCAAAACGACCTCGTAGGCGTAATACGATTATAAGCAAGCAAAACGTGCGGGCACTTCTTTTATTTTACCACTTTTTTTCACGTTTGTCTATCGATTTACACGTTTGCGAACAGTTTGCTCGCGCCGTAAATAAGTTCGCTGAACGTTCTGCGCGGAATGAGTGCAATATCGACGGGGCGCGCCGCGCCTAAGTAGGTTTTGCGCCTGATCTTGACTAAATCGGCTGTGCGGAAAAACGATATTTTGCCGCAGCTCACAGTGTCCGAGCTAGTCGGCAGATCGCATTCTATCGCCACGGCGTAATCGTTAAGAACGCTTATCGCGGTATCGGGATCGGCGTCTGAACGCTTATCGGCAAATACGAAGCCGTACTTTTTCATATTCGCGTAAAACTCGTCGCGAAGTATCATAGTACCGGCGAGCCGCATCGTGTAGTATCCCTCCCCGTCCGCTTTTGAGTATATGGGACGGTTCACCTGCAAGAACGGCTGGATTATATCGAACCGCCCGAGCGACGGCACGTCAAGCGGGTGCATAACGTAGATAAACGTGGTTACTTTCGGCTCGAACGGACGGTCGTTCTTGTCTATAAAATGCCCTTTGTCGTAGAGCAATATCTTTACGTCCGCACTATCCGTCATGCAATAGAAGAAAATATTTTCGGCTATCGCGCGGTATTCCTTATCGAGCAAAAGCTCTTTCCATTCGGTAAGTTCGAGGGGCGTGCCTTCCGCCATGAGTCGCTCGAAGTACGCCGAAGCGTTTTCTTTATTTTTCGTTTTGCGCTTTTCCGCCGCGGCTTCGCGCACAGACTTAGAGGTGTCGTTCGCGACGATCTCGTCCAAAAACCGCTTCACCCGAACGTCGGACTTGAACGCCAGCAATAATCTTACTATCGATACCCGCTCGTGCGCCGACGATTTGCCGTAAAGCGTCATAAGCGCGTCTGTCACCATATCGTAGTCCATGAGCACGTCTCGAACGGCGGACTTATCTATCTTCTTTCCGTAGAGCGCCATTTCCAAAAGACGGTTTATGGCGCGCACGCGGTCGACCTCAACGAGTATCGAGTATTTGCGGTATTTTTTGTCGTACTTATCAATGAAATATGCGGCGCGATCGAAATCTTCGCGCGCCATGTCGTCGATATACCTATCGACGCTTTCGTCCCAGCCGAAAAGCGGGCTCGACTTATCGGCATACTGCGCCGATAACAAAAGCCGCATATAATCATCCGCGTGGCAGCCGCACTCGGCGCACGCGTTTAAATATTCGTTAAAATACGCGTCGTATACGGACACGCCTTTGGTCGCACCCGCAAACGAGTTATTCTTGCCCCTCGCTTTTAGAGGAACGTTATTCATCATTACGGCTACCGTTTGATAGCTCTGCATAGTGTGCGAACGCGTAAGTTCTACAAGAAGCTGTTTAAAGCCCGCCGTATCGCGCTCGTATAAAGACCGTGAAAATTCGTCGAGCGCCGCGCCGGACAGATTTCGCACTTTTTCCGAAAGTTCCATGTAAAAAGCATAGCACAATCGGCTGAAAAAATCAACAGTAAACCCCTAATTTATCCATTTTTATCATTAATTCATATTTTTTAATGTTTAATTGTATCCAGCCCCCCCGCCGTCATACCGTAGCCGTGCGCCTTGACTGCGTCTATAAGTGTGGTTTCATCAACGGTGAACATACAGCGAAGCGTATCGGCGTTCACCACCTCGAAATTCGTAAAACGGTCGGCGTCGAGCATGGTCACGAGCGAAGCTAGCGGCGCGGCGCTCGACACCACGAAAGTGCGCACTTCGAGCGGCGAAGCCATGCGCGATTTGCGGTTTGCGAGCGCGAACGCCGTCGTATACTTAGCTTTTTTATCGGGCACGAACGCCGACACGAGCATGAACAGTCCTACGCTCAATAAACACAGATTGAGCGAATACACCGCCGACAGCGCGAATAAGCCTATCGTTATCACACCGAACACCGCCGATATTATGCGCATGATCTTATACGCTTTATCCCTGTTAAGCCGTTTTGTCAGCAGCGCGAAAGTTACCCGCCCACCGTCGAGCGGATACACGGGTAACAAATTGAATAGACCTATATACAAATTACACGCGCAAAACGCCTGCGTGAACGCGTAAGTAGTCGGCACCAACCACCATAACGCCGCGCACAGCGCCGCCGTTATAAGATTGAAGATCGGACCCGCGGCGGCGACCGCTATCTCGTGCTTAGCGCGCATCTGCACGTCGCCGCACAACGCCGCGCCATAAGGCATAAGCTTAACAACGTTTAGCTCGTACCCGAGCTTTTTAGCGACCTTGGCGTGCGCGCACTCGTGCAAAAGCACCGCCGCAAGAGAGCAAACGTACTGATACGCCATACCCATTGCGACGAAATAAACCGCCATTACGAACATTACGGGCGATATGTAAATACGCACCTCGCCCGCTTTTTCGCCCGCCTTGCGGAGTCGTTTTGTTTTAGATCTAGCCATTTATCCGAAATATGCCGACGAGCCGAACCCCGACCGCCCGAAAACGTCGTAGCAAAACACCTTTTCGAGCGCCGTTCTTACCGCCCCTAGGAACGGAAGATCGACATAATGCAACGCGACTATTCCCCCGACAATCGCGCCCGCCACCAAAAGCCGGATCAAAAAGCCGATCAACGGTCTGTCTTTTTTCGTTTTTTTGCGCTCGACGGTCGGCTTGGTCGTCACCTTGCTTTCTACTACATTACAACCCGAATACTTGTCCATGCCATAATATATGACAGAAAGAAGGTTTTAATTCAGAATTCAGAATGTAGAATTCAGAATTATTGACCCCCATTCGGGGGATTGATTTAATTTGACATCAATTCTTAATTCCGAATTCTTAATTCTTAATTTACTTCGCTTGTTTTGCCTACGTCATAGATGCGCGACACTTCGGCGGTGATTTTGAGCAAATAGCCGTTTTCGTTCTTGTCGACGGACAAGTCGAGCTTTTCGACCTGCATAAACTGGTTAAGTAACGCCATTACATCGCTCTGCGCGACGCGCAACGTGCGTTTAACGTTGCCGAACTCGTCGTTTTCTATCATGCGCGAAATGCGCTCCGCAACTTCTCCCATTCTATACCCTACCTATTACTTTCCTTTTTCAGCTTGCGTTTGAGCCTTCCCCAAAACCCGCGATACTCGGCGGCGGGGTCTACTATCTCGCTCGACCCACCGGATATATGCGAAGCGAGTCTATCGAACGGCTTGCGCGGAACCGCGGTTATATTGTAAACGCCGTCAGTTTCGGGTATTATGCCGCCGACCGTGCATTTGAGAAGCCCACCTATCTCGCCGGGGCTGGGTATTTTTCCGCTCGCGAGCAAATCGCCGCGCACGCGGTTTACAACCACTTCACACGGTATTCTATACGACGACAATAGCGTAATTACCTTATTCGCGTCCCTAAGTGCGCTTACATGCGGCGTTGTGACAACGAGCGCACTGTCGCACGCGCCGACCGCGCGAGTAAACCCCGCTTCTATCCCTGCGGGACAATCGACGAGCGCGTAGTCAAACGTAACGGCAAGGCTGTTAAGTACGAGCCTGAGATTTTGCGCCGTAACCCTTTCGCCGAGGTAGCCGTGCGCCGACGGAAGCAAGAACAGATTGCGGGTATCCGCTTCGACTAACGCTTGCCGTACCCTACACCTATTTTCTATAACGTCCACGATATCGTACACCACGCGCGCTTCCAGCCCGAGCACCACGTCGAGATTGTTCAAGCCGAAATCGGCGTCCATGAGCGCGACGCGAAAGCCCTGCCGTGCGAGCGCCATTCCCAAACATGCAGTGACCGTGGTTTTACCCACGCCGCCCTTGCCCGAAGTGATAACCATACTCTTCATGTTAAAATTATAATCCTCTCGCAACCTTGATTGCAAGAGGATTTTTGAAGGGTTATGTCGAATTGAAAAAATTAGGAATGATTGACCACTGCGTGGCGATTTAATATATCCTCTTTAATTCCTAATTACTAATTTCTAATTCCTAATTGATTACGCGTGCGCGAGAATATCGTCGAGAAGCGGTCTGTCCGACAAAAGCTTACCGCCGCCAAACACGGTCGCGTACCGCGCGTCGGGCGATACCGTTACGCGCAAGCCCAAACGCTTGGTCATGACCTCTGCAAGCCCGGGCATTTCCGAGCCGCCGCCCACTACCGATATTCCGTAACGCTGGATCTCTGCGGCGATAGTCGGAGTACAGGTATTGAGCACGTTCTCCACCGCTTCGATTATGTTCTTATAGTATTCGTACACGACGTCAAACAGCTCCGCGCTCGACACAGTCGCCGTGCGGATATTGCGCGTTTCCATGTCCATGCCGCTGACCGTAGTTTGCGCACAGTCGTTGCGAATAAGACTGCAAACTTCTTCCTTTATGCGCCGCGCGGTCGAACGCCCGATACCGAGCTGGTACGCACCACTTATTCTATCCATTAGCGCATGATCGATCATGTCGCCGCCTATCGTTACGCCGCAGCCCGATTTGATACCGCAAAGGCTGATTATGGCCACCTCGGTCGCGCCGCCGCCTATCGACACCACCACGCCGCCGAACGCCGACGATACGGGCAGTTCTACGCCTATTCCCGCGAGCATAACGTTATTTATCATCGTTATTTCGTCGATGCCGGCGCGCATGAGCACTTCTTCGTACGCTCTACGCTCGTCGACCGATATACCGATCGGAACGCCGAGAATGCAATTAACACGCGGCTTAAAGACGTACGACTCCGGCAAAATCTTTTTCATGAATTCGCCGAGCATATCCGCACACGCGTCGGCGTCCTTGATCGCGCCGTCCACGATCGGACATACGATCTTGGTCTTTTCGGGCGCGCGCCCCATCATTTCATAAGCTTCCGCTCCGACCGCACGCGTGCGGCGCCTGCTTCCGTCGTCGAAGTACGCAATGACCGACGGCTCGCGCAAAACAATGCCGTTACCCGATACAAATATCGATGTGAACGACGTGCCGAGATCAAGCGCTATATCCATCTTCGCCATTTAGTAAATTCTCCTCGATAAGTTTTTCCGTAAGCGCGACGGGCAAGCCGACTACGTTGTCGTACTCTCCGTCGAACTTTTCGATAAGCGGTTTAAGCATTATATCATCTATATTGTATCCGCCCGCTTTATCGAACGGCGCACCGCTATCTATGTAATTATACACCAATTGGGGCGTAAATGCACCAAAAGTGACCAATGTTTTTTCGCTTTTTACGATTTTTTTGCCTTTGTAGCCCAAAAACACGCCCGTAACCACCTCGTGAGTCGCGCCGCACAGCGTTTTGAACATATTTACGGCTTCACCCTTGGTCCGAGGCTTGCCGAAAACTTCGCCGCCTATACCTACCACCGTATCGAACGCGAGCACCGGTAAATCGGTGTTTTTCATGGCGCACTCGCCTTTTATGCGCGCGTTGGCTTCCGCAGTCGCGGTCGCGCCGTCAAGCGTTACCTCGTCGGCGTCTGTCGGCATGAATACGGGTTCTACTGATTTTATCTTTTTTATAAGCTCTCTCCGCCGCGGCGAAGCGCTCGCTATAACGATTTTCATTGTGATTTTAATTAAGAATTCAGAATGTAGAATTAAGAATTAATGACCCCTACGGGGTAATTTAATTATATAATCACGAGCGTAGCGAGTCCGCAATTCTTAATTTTTAATTCTTAATTCTGAATTTTACAAAATTTCCAAGTTCTTTTTATACGCCTTGGCGAAATCCGCACCCGCGGAGAGCGCGTCCTTAATTTCGAGTGAGCAATCGCCTTCCACCTCGGTCTTCATAATGACAGAGTCGCCGAGAACGTCGCAGGTAAGCGACTTGACCGAGCCCGACATAGAGCGGTCGAGCGAGTCAGCTATTCTCAGTATTACCGCAAGCCGCATGACAGCTACGAAATCTTCTTCCTGAACGATACCGCTGTACTTGTTCCACTCGGCGTACGACATATCGTCGAGGTCATGCGCGCGTACTACGAACGCCGCCAGCACTAGATCGCGGTGCGACACGCCGTAAAGATTGGAGTTCATGATCGAGTAGTTCGAGTGTTTATAGTGGTTATAAAAGCTTATGCGCCCTCCCGTTTCGTGCATGAGCGCGGCTATCCTCAAAACGCGCACGTACTGGCGCGGAAGCTTGTGCAGTACGCGGAGCTGTTTATAAAGCTGTATCGCAAGATTGCAAACGTGCTCGGCGTGCGACACGTTGAGATCGAAATAGTGAAGTCTTGTATATATCGAATAACCGAGTATGTCGGTGATCGGCTTTTCTATCGTGGTAGGCACGGTATGGTTGAACAAAAAGCCCTCGCGTATGCCCGAACCCGACACGATTATCTCGTCGAACTCGGTGCTGTCCAAAAAGCTCTTTATGCTCGAAAGCGCCGCGCAGAAAATATCGGCGCGCTGAGCGGACAAGCCTTTTATCTTGGTGCGCTTTTCGCCGTCCAACACCTTTATCATGTCGTAAACTTTATTAAACGTTTCTACCCCGATATGGTAGTTATGTACCATGGGGAGCGGGTACTTTTCTATGCGCTGAACAATGCTTGCAAGGTTGCGGAACGAGCCGCCCACGCCCACGAACTTATATTCGGGATCGAGCGTTTTGAGCCACTCGATGCCGGCGAACTGGTCGCGCATATACGTTTCTATCATTTGGGCTTGTTGGAGCGGGGTCGTGTTCTCGTTGAATAACGACGATAACGTCATCGTGCCTATGGGAAGGGTCACGCGGTTTACTATCATTCGCCTGTTATACTGTATGAGCTGGAAGGACGAGCCGGACAAATCCATGATCACGCCCTTAGGAACTTCTACCGAGTTGATTACGCCGTAATAGATTTGCGTTGCTTCCTGTTCCTCGCTCAGTACATCCATTTTAAATCCGCAAACCGTATTTATCTCTTCCAAAAAACTGCGTTGATTCTTCGCCTTACGCACGGCGTTGGTCGCAAACGCGTAAATCTTTTCTACGTTGTTCGCGTCGCACAGCTTGCGGAACATTTTAAGCGTTTTGACCGCCTGAGCAATACGCGCTTGCTTTAAATACCCGTCGCGCTCCATGTCCTGCGCGAGCCGAACGCTTTCCTTTAACTCGTCGTACACGACGAAATACCCGTCGTTGATAACGTGAGCCAGCACCAACCGTGCCGAGTTGGATCCCAAATCTATAATAGCAATATTATTCAAAGCAAGCACCTTCGAGGCAAACATACTGCCCCATTTTGTTTAATAATTAAAGTATAACACACTTTTTTGACCTTGTAAAGGGGGTTTTTCAAATAAATTTCAATTATTTTCCGTCGAAAACGACTATAAAACACAATATATGCCGTTTTTACGCCCGAGCGCCGCCTATTGCAAATGACAAAATTCGTCAAAACTCTTTACAAATTTTTGCGTGTGTGATACAATAAATAAAGTATGTCTATCACGAGAAAAACAAGAAAAATAAGTTTTGTTATTATAATAACCTTATTGTGCGCGGTTATCGCGGCACTGTGCGCTTTCGGCGGCAGACAAGCGTATGCCGAGGAAGATTACGGCGCCGAGCTTTCGCCCGTCGAGGTTTCGGCAAGCGAGATCGCATACCACTCTTTCGATATGCCGACTGCGGTATACGCCGACAGCAAGGGCGTGCTCGTAGGCGGAACCAACATCGAGGAGGTTTCGAGCGAGACCGAGATCACGAGCAAAAAAGCCGTGGCATGCGACAAGCTCTACCGCCATCTCGAACACGGCGACCACCTCGAATATCTCATTGTTTTGTATAACGGCGTACTAAGCGCGCATTACGGCGAGAACGACCCGACGGCCCTTTCGCTCGATAGCTATGTAGTAGACTTCGACGTTTACAACGACACGCTCTATGCAGTGACAAACAACGCGCTTATTACCGTTCCGCTCAGCGATACCGGGTTTGCAATCGATATGATCAAAACGGCGGCTCTCACTTCGGACAGGCACAGCAATATTTCCTTACAAGCCGTTGCGGTCGTAAGCGGCGATATTTTCGTTGCGGTACGCTCTGCGTTCTGGGCTAAGAGCGATATTTGCTATGTGGACGACGACGCGGCGCTCACTACATTTCTTATGCAGACGGACAGCGTTATTCGCCTCTCGGCTTACGGCGAATATTTATACGCACTTTCGCGCGGAAGCATTGTCAAATATAAATCTATCGGCGGCGGTATACTCACCCGCCAAGCTTCTACCGACGGCAGTCAAATTGTGGCGATACACGCATACGGTGACTATGTTTACGCGGTAGACGCGCTTAACGCGTTGATCAAGTATACGACAGATTTCCAATCGACTACGGTTCTTCTCGCTTCGAGCTCGTCCGCAGTCGGGTTCTTTAACTTGCCCACGGGCGTTGCCGTTAAAAGCTCCAAATTATTCGTTGCGGACGCCATGAACAACCGCGTGGCCGTTTACGGACAAACGGTCGAGTACCAAGCGCTTTACAATCCCGTTTCGGTCGCGAGCGACAGCGCGGGCACGGTCTACGTCGCATACGATTACAACAAGGTGGGGGTGTTCACTGACGGCGAGCTTTCCAATGCGGAACGCACTATAACCGACGACAAGCTGGGCGTTATCAAGCAGATAGCCGTGGACACCGACAAAACGCTTTACATTATTGCGGACGGCGGGCTGTTCGAGGTCAAGAACGGCGAAATAGGCGCAACCCAAATTTCCGACGATAAGTTCAAAGCGATCACGCTCGGCGTAGGGCGCGACGAGCTTTACGCGCTCACCGACAGCGACGTTATGAAGCTTAATAGACAGACCGGCGAGCTCAGCTCGGTCATGGGCGTGGGCAGCGGCGCGATTTCGGTAGCCGTCGACCTTAAAGGTACGATATTCGTGCTTTATTCAGACCGCATTACTTGCGAGCTATCGGGGAATATTTATCAGTACCCGCTTCTTAATGGCGGTGAGACGTATTCGCTCGGCGGACAGTTCGCTGCAATGGCCATTTGCACCGTTGATAACAAATTCGTAAGCTACGGCGATATAATCATTGTTGACACTTACAAGCACCGTGTGTTCAGAACGGACGGCAGTACGCTCGGCGTTAAGCTCGTCGACGAAAGCTACGAAGTGCCAGACGTCGCCGCCGATAACAAGCTTAACCGGTACGACGGGCTTATCCGTGTGGCGTTGCGCGATGCGGACGTGTTCTCCTTGCCCGTTGAGACTGCGCCCGTTTACACGATTACAGCAGGGCGCAAGGTCATAGTTCCGGAGTACGACACCTTGGACACCAAGGAGTTCGCGCTTATACTGATCGACGACATCGAGCACGGCAAGCTCGTACAGGGCTATGTGTACCGCGATATTTTGAGCGAAGCCCTACCCTATACCGATCCGCCGAGCGCAGTCGGGACTATCTATAACGCGGCCACGCCCATATACAAGTGGCCGAGCCGTAATTCGGTCGCAGCGGCTGGGTTCACTGCGGTCAATCGTAACACGCAGTTCAAGATGCTCGATTTCGTCGAAGCGTACCGCGACGATTACGGATACGTTTGGTACCGCGTTTGTCTTGACGGAGCGTTCGAGGGATACGTGCTTGGCGTGAACCTCAGTCTTATGAGCTACGAGCCGGTGTTCATTCGCCCTGCGTACAACGCCGAGATCATTTCGTACAAAGGTAGTACATACGCGCCAGCGTACATTCTGGACGAGGACGGGAACTATCTCGAAATAAGCAAGCTCGATACGGGCACACGGGTCGAGGTCGTAGGCGCGTTCGACAGCTCCGAACAGTACACGCAGGTCAAGTATCTAGACGCTGAGCTCGGCACGCTCACCTGCTACGTCGAAACGGTGTATATCAAGTATAACGGCGTTAATATCGTGCTTATAGTCGCCGTGGTAGTTATCGTCGTCACCGTCATTCTCGCGTCCATTATCATAGTGCGCACCGTGCGCCGTAAAAAGAACAAGATCGACGATGAGGAATAGTGTTTTTCTTCCTTCTTGTGAACAAGAAGGAAGCGAAGAAAACTTTAATTCAAACATCGAAACCCCGTCAAAATATTTGACGGGGTTTCGATGTTTAATGTAAAAGTTTCTTGGTTACTTCTTTTCAAAGAAGTAACGAAAAAAAATCACTCTTCGTCGGCGGTCGAAGCGACCTCGGCGTCTTTCTGCATAAATTCGAGCCCGCCGATAGAAAACTCATAAGCGGTGCGCTGTTCAGTCTCGCCGTTTTCGAGCCGCTTGGTATACTGCCGCGACTGAATGCGCCCGGTAACGTCGAGCTTCTGCCCGACCGGCGCATTCTTGATAAGCCTGGCATTCTTGCCCCACGCAATGCACGGGATATAATCGGACTTGGAATACGCGCGATTGACGGCGAGCAAAACGTCGCAAATCTCTCGATTGAACGGCGTAGTGCGGTATATGGGCGGCTTGCATATGTACCCGATAAGCTCGGCGGTATTGGGATTGATATCGTCCTTCGGTTGTACGATTTCGCGCGCGAACACGCTCAAAATCAGTCTCGACCGCTCGCCGTCCGGACGGTTAAAGCTGCGGAACTGCCCCACCACCGCCACGGCGTCGCCAACGCTAAGTCCACCGACAAGCTGCTCACCCGCCGTGATAGGTATCACGTCGAGATGCTCGCTCAACCGCGGAACGTTGAGCTTGAACTCATAGAACCGTTCGCCGTAGAGATCGTGTGAGTATTCTATTTCCGAGCCGATCCGCCCCTGCAAGAACACCGTATTGGTCGATTTTTCGTTTTTCATTTAAGTATTCAGCTCCTTATTTGTCTACCCGTATGATCGATCGTATAGTTGTCTTTGTAGATCAATTCTCCTACCGTCTTGAACGTAAACCCTTTGGCACGCAGCCCGTCAATGATTGCAGGTAAGGCTTCCAGCGTATGCTTTCCATCGTTGTGCATGAGCACGATCGAGCCGTTGCGGCACGCCCCTACTATCCGCGACGCGATCTGGTCCTTGGAAATACCTTTCCAGTCCAGCGAATCCACATCCCACTGTATGGTGTACAGCCCCTGCGCCTTAGCCTCGTCGATGAGCGTATCCGAATAATCGCCGTATGGCGGGCGGAATAGCTCAATCTTTCGCCCCGAAATGCTCTCAATCAACGACTTGCTCGTCGACAGTTCGAGCGATATCTGACTCTTACTCAGCTTAGACATGTACGGGTGCGTAGCGGAATGCGTACCGATCTCTATTCGGTCGGAAGCCGCGAGCGTTTTAAGCTCGGTTTCGTACTTCTCCGCCCAAAAGCTCACCAGAAAGAACGTTGCGCACGCGTCTTTTTCTTCGAGCGTTTGGAGTATCCCGAGCGTTTTATCCGCGCCCCAAGCGGCGTCGAACGTGAGCGCTACCGCTTTTTCGTCCGTTTCCACCGAGTATATCGGCACTTTCTTGGGACTTACGTTGTTGTAGATAGCGGCGGCGCCCGTGTAATACACGCCCGTCAAAGCAAACGCTATTACCGCAGCCGCAAGCACCGCTATGATTATCGTCCTGCGTTTGACAACCAAAAACCTCATTCGGACCTCTCAATAATACCATATAGGTTTTGTCGAGGATCGGCGATTAAACGCGAATAAACGCTATATTTGCCTAATCCCGTGCCAGTACCTCGACCACATACCTAATTGTATTCAAAAGGTCGTCCGCATAGAACGATAGATAAAAATTATTCAAAAAAACGACCGACGGATATTAACACCAATCGGTCACAGTCAAACACAATTTAATTCTTACTCGCAAGAGTGACGATACCGACCGTACCGACTCCGATATGAATACCGCCCACCGGGCACATAGGCACTACGCGAATATCGCTCATGCCGAACTTACGAAACAGTCTGTCCTTTAACGCCGCAACGTTCTTATCGTTCCCTATATAATAAACGAGCAGCTCGTCGAACTTTTCAGGCAGATGCGCTATCGCCGCTTCGATCGCACGGTTAAGCCCCAAAGTCTTGGCGTACACCGACAGATCATTTTTGGCAAACTCGAAAACAGGCTTTATTTTAAGTATGTTCCCGACCGCGGAGAGCAGCTTATTCACCCTGCCACCGCGCGCAAGCTCGGTAAGGCTCTCGGGAATAAACTGCATTGCGATACGCTCTTTAAGATCGTCGCAGACCGCCAAAAGCTCGTCGTAGCCCGCGCCGTTATCGCGCGCCTTGACCATTTCCTCAATAAACATGAGCGCCGACGGTCCCGCCTCGCCCGAATTGATCGCCGTGATCTTTTTGCCCTCGTACTGCGAAACGGCTATCTGCGCCGAGCCGATAGTTCCGCTCAGTCGATCGGCAATGGTGAATATCATGACCTCGCCGTCGGGATCCTCCGCGTAAACCTCGTCGATAGCGTCCTGGAACTTACGCGGCGACGGCTGCGATGTTTTGCACGCCGCCTTGCACCGCACGAACTCGTCGTAGAACTCCGTCCACTCGTCAGGCGCGCCCTCCTCGTACTCCTTGTTCCCGAGAAGCAGCGTTAAGCTCACTATTCTTATACCGTTCGCCTGCGCCCAATCGCGCGTCAAGCCGAACGTGCTGTCTACTATGAAATGAACCATGATCGTTTCCTCTTACGCAACATAAGTTGCCGTACCTAATTTATTAACATTGTACCATTTTTTTAACCTTTTTGCAACAAGTGTTTAATTCGATATTCATACACTTTCGTTTATTTCGTCTTAAAACGGGCTATTTTTATATTTTTATACCCTACTTATTCGCGATAATTATATAATTATAATTGCGTAATTATTAAAATATACCGCATAAAAATTTCAAAAAATTTCAAAATGGATATTTCAAATGCTTGACATTATTAGCTTATAAGCATATAATAAAAACGCAAATTCGGCAAGGGCGCTGTAATATTACAGTGCCCTTGTATTTTGGAGGAATTATGTCATACATCGAAGAAGTGCGCGCGGAGGTTGCCGCGAGAAACGCAGGACAGCCTGAGTTCATGCAGGCGGTCGACGAAGTGCTTACCACCATTAAGCCCGTAGTCGAGAGCGACAGCGTTTACAAGAACAACGCTATACTCGAACGCATTACCGAGCCGGACAGACAGATAATGTTCAGAGTACCGTGGACGGACGATAAAGGCAATATGCGAGTAAACCGCGGCTACCGCATTCAGTTCAATAACGCTATCGGTCCGTACAAAGGCGGGCTTAGGCTTCACCCGTCGGTCAATCTTTCCATAATCAAATTCTTGGGGTTTGAGCAAATATTCAAAAACTCGCTTACAGGTTTACCTATAGGTGGCGGCAAGGGCGGCTCTGACTTTGATCCCAAGGGTAAGTCTGAGCGCGAGATCCGCGAATTTTGCCAAAGCTTTATGACCGAACTATCCCGCCATATCGGCGCGGACACCGACGTACCCGCGGGCGATATAGGTGTAGGCGGACGCGAAATCGGTTATATGTACGGACAGTATAAGCGCATTAAAAACCTTTACGAGGGCGTGCTCACGGGCAAAGGTCTCACCTACGGCGGCTCGCTCGCCCGCACCGAAGCGACGGGCTACGGACTTGTATACATAGTCGAGAATATGCTTAATGCGAACGGCAAAAGCCTTAAAGGCAAGACTGTTGCTATTTCGGGCTCGGGTAATGTAGCTATCTACGCGGCGCAAAAAGCGACAGAGCTCGGCGCAAAAGTCGTCACCATGTCCGATTCGACGGGCTGGGTATACGACAAGAACGGCATCGATCTCGAAGTCGTTAAGGATATTAAAGAAGTTAAGCGCGGGCGAATTAAAGAATACGCCGACCGCGTAAAAAGCGCCGAATATCACGTGACCGACCCTAACGATCCGAACTGCAAAAAGGTTTGGTCGGTGAAGTGCGACGTCGCCCTACCCTGCGCGACTCAAAACGAGCTCAACGAAAACGATGCAAAAACGCTTGTCAAGAACGGCGTTACCGCTGTCGGCGAGGGAGCGAATATGCCGTCGACTACCGAAGCCATAAACGTGTTCCAACACGCAAAAGTGCTGTTTATGCCCGCAAAAGCGGCGAACGCAGGCGGCGTAGCGGTTTCCGCGCTCGAAATGAGCCAGAATTCGCAACGGCTGGCATGGACTTTCGAAGAAGTCGATAACAAGCTCAAAGGCATCATGGCCGGTATATTCGAAAAGACCTCGGAAGCGGCTAAGCAGTTCGCCTCGCCTACCGATTACGTTTCGGGCGCGAACATTGCTGGCTTCTTAAAAGTCGCGCAAGCGATGATAGCGCAGGGCGTGTAAGCAATTAGGAATTATTTGTAATAATAGAGAGCGGCTGTACAGAAAAGCTTGTACAACCGCTCTTTTAATTTCTAATTACTAATTCCTAATTTAACAATACATTTTCTCGGGCAAGCGTCGGCGCATTTATAACAGCCGATACACTTATCGTAATCTATTGCGGCGAGATTGTTATTAAGCTTTATCGCGCCGCTCTCGCACGTACGCTCGCACTTACCGCAGCCGATACAGCCTACCTTGCAAACGTTCATGACCTCCTTGCCTTTTGTCGTATTCGAGCAAGCTATATACACCTTAGCCGTTTTGGGTATGCGCCCTATCAGCTTTTTGGGACACACCGACACGCACCTGCCGCACGACGTACATTTTTCGGGATATACCTTGCTTGCACCCGTATCCTTGCAAATTTCCACAGCGTTAAACGCGCACGCCGACACGCACGAGCACAAGCCCATGCAACCGTATTCGCACGCCTTGCTTCCGCCCGCGAGCACCTGCGCGCTCTTGCAATCGCCGAAGCCCTGATACTCGTACTTATCCTCTGCGCGGTTGCCGCCCGCACAATGCACGACCGCCATCGTTTGCTTGCTGTCGTCGGCGCTCATGCCAAGTATGCGCGCAATGTTCTTCTTGTTCTCGGGCGGTGTGGGGTTACAACGCGATAGCTCGGCTTCGCCCTTGAAAAGCGCTTCCGCAAACTGCGAACAGCCCGCATACCCGCACCCGCCGCAGTTCGCGCCCGAAAGATTGCGCTCTATATCGTCTATGCGCGGATCGCGGTCTACGCTCATTTTATCGCCCAGGTACGACAGGCAGAACGCGAATACCGCCGCGAACGCGCCTATTATCAATATAGGGACTATGATTTGTAAAAAGATCTCCATAAATGCCCGACACCGCTACGCGGTCCCCTTTTCTATTTTGAAAAGCTGATTACTCGATTATAATTAAAACGTAAGTCCCGCGAAGCCGTAGAACGCCATAGCCATTATGCCCGCCGTAACGAGCGCTATCGGGAAGCCGCGGAAGGGTTTGGGTATATCGTAAAGCTCTTGCTTTTCGCGTATGCCCGCCATGAGTATGAGCGCGACGGTGAACCCTATCCCAACAGAGATACCTGTTATAAGCGTTTGGAAAAAGTCCAAGCCCTGCGCAACGACCGAGTTGGCGGTACCGAGCACGGCGCAGTTTGTCGTAATAAGCGCCAGGTACACGCCCAGCGAGCCGTACAGCGTGGGCGAAAGCTTTTTGAGCACTATATCCAGTAGCTGAACGAGCGAAGCGATAACGAGTATGAACGCGACGGTGCTCAGATACCCCACGCCAAGCGGGTCAAGAACGAAGGTGTAGATTATCCAGCAAACGACCGAAGCGACCGTTATTACGAAGGTGACGGCAAGCCCCATACCCACCGCCGACTGCGTTTTTTTGCTGACGCCGAGGAAGGGGCACATTCCTATGCTTTGGTTGAGCACTACGTTATTTGTGAGTATGCCGGAAATCACTATCGAAACTATTACGAGCATATATTCCATATCACGCACCACCCTTTTCGATAAGCGGCTTATTGTTTATCCTATTCTTAACTATCGAATACACGGCGTTGAACACAGCCATCACAAGCCCGAGCACAATAAACCCGCCCATGGTTTTATCGAAAAACCCGCTGCCGAAAACGACCGTCAACAGCTGCCGCACCGCACCGAGCAACGTTATTGCGGCGATAAAGCCCACGCCCATGCTCAGTCCGTCGATGAGCGACGGCAGTACCTTATTCTTGCCGGCAAATGCTTCGGCACGCCCTAAAATTATGCAGTTGACCGTAATGAGCGATATAAACGCGCCGATACTGTCGTTTAGCGACGGCAGGAACGACGACACTACCATTTGCACGAAAGTGACGAGCGAAGCGATTATAACTATGTATGCGGGAAGATGCACCTTGTCGGGTATCACCTTGCGTAGCGCCGATATTATCAGGTTGGAGAATATCAAAACGAACGCCGTGCACAGCCCGAGCGACAAGGCGTTTATTACGTTATCGGACTTGGCTATCGTCGGGCACATACCGAGCACTAGCACGAACACGGGGTTGTTCGTAAGTCCGCCGAGCGCCGTCTTTTTCAGTTCTTGCTTACTCATTAGCGCCCCCTACGTCGACTATATAACCGTGCACGTTCGCGGCGATTGCCTTTGCAAACGTATTCGATAGGTTTACGGCGCGCTCGATCGCCGACAGCGACAGCGTTGCGCCCGTCTTGCCCACCAACCCGTTCAGGTCGATCGGCTCGAACGGCTTGCCTTTAAGCTCGGCGAAAAGATCGTCGGGCAGTTTCTCCCAATAGCTCTCGCCTTGCTTCTTTACGGTTGCGCCGAGTATTATGTCGTTTAGGTACGCAGTAAGGATAACTACGTCGCCGTCGCGCCCAGTCGACTTGCTCTCTACGATGAACGCGTTTTGGTGCACGCCCTTTTGCTCGCGGTATACGGCGAGGATCTCAGCCTTTGTCAATTTGTTCGTTTTGTTGAAGTCGTCAAGCTTAACGCCGTAATCGCCTTCTTCGAGTATGACTATATAGTCCTCGTCGAACGCTTTTTCGTCCGTAGTGCCCGTAGGGCAAATCGAATTGATAAGCTTAGCGGTGGCGGCGTCGAGCGTCGGCACGTACTTAGGAAAGAACATATTACACAGCGTAAGCACGCCCACGCACACTACGGTTATACACACAAGGACGGCGGTCGCTTTCAGTGCGTTCATGACCGATTTACTCACGGCTCGCCTCCTTTTTCCCGTCGTTTTTAGCCTTTTTGGGCGGTTTCACATAGCCGAACGGCTTGGGAACAATATATTTATCGATAAGCGGCGTTACAATATTCATGATCAAGAGCGCGAACGAGAAGCCCTCGGGAAAGCCGCCGAACGCGCGGATCAATGCCGTGAGCAGTCCTATACCCACGCAAAACACCGCTTTGCCCGCAAAGGTATTGGGGCTCGTCGCGTAATCGGTCGCCATGAACACCGAGCCGAACAGCAGTCCGCCCGACAGTACGTGCGCCGCAGTTTCGGTCGCAAGATCAACGCCCTTTGCTCCGCTCGGTACTACGTCAAACAAGAATATGAACAGCGCGAATGAGCATACCGTCATGAGCGGCACGCGGAAATCGATAACCTTTCTTACGGAGAGATAAACGCAGCCGACGAGTATTGCGATAACGCACGTTTCGCCCACCGCCGCCGTCGCGGTATTGCCGAGGAACATATCGAGGAGCATACTACCCGTAACGCTCTCGCGCGTACCCAGCCATGTCGCGCCCGTCGCCGCCATGCCGCTACCGAAGATCGAGCTCGTCAGGTTGAACGCACCAGCGCCGCCGAACGCTATAAACAGGAATATCCTGCCCGTGCAAGCGGGGTTTGCGAAGTTTCGCCCCAGCCCGCCGAACAGCATTTTTACGAGTGCGATAGCGAAAATCGAGCCGAGCGCGCACAAAACGACGGTGTCGAAGCTGAACACAATCTCGCCCGTAGCGTTCGTAGCGTTCACGCCCCAAATATTAACGGGCATTACCGCGGGCAGGTTGAGCGTCAGTATGACCGCCGTAACGGCAAACGACAGATCGGTCACACTCGACTGTTTTACCCCGTCCCTATTCCACTTTTTGCTCAAAATCAGGTTGTAAAGCAATTCCGTACCGAAGCAAAACAGCAAGCACGTTACGAGATTGATAATCACGTGGTAGCCGAAAAACACCGCCACCGCGATAAGGCACGGCAAAAGCGCGATCAACACGTCGATCATGATTCGGCGCGTCGAATTGCCTTTATTGGTTATGTGCGGCGATGCCGAAACCGTTCTCATAAATTTAATTCCTTGATTTTTGCCTTTGCGAGCTTGACGGACTGCACAATCGGGCGTTTTGCGGGGCACGTGTACGCGCAGCAACCGCACTCCATACAACTCTCCGCGCCGTATTTTTTTGCCGACTTGTAATCGCCGCGCAGCGTGTACGCGTCGATATACATAGGCATTAAGCGCATGGGGCAAACGGAAGCGCACTTAGCGCAGTTTATGCACGGCTGCGGGTTTTGAGTATTGGCGCGACCGCCGCTAAGCGCGAGTATTGATCCCGTCGTTTTGGTAACCGAATAATCAAGGCTGTCGAGCGCAAACCCCATCATGGGTCCGCCCGAAATCAGCTTTGCGCAATCGTCCTTTACCCCGCCGCAGAACGCCACGCAGTCCGCATACAGCGTGCCGATACGCACCCAAAGATTAGCGGTCACGGTCACACCGTCGCCGCAAACGGTAAGAGCCCTGCGGTATAGCGGTTTATTGAGCTCGACCGCCTCGTACATGGCGAACGCCGTGTGCGCGTTGCCTACCACCACGCCGACGTCCGCTGGAAGCTTACCGATCGGTACTTTCCTGCCCGTCACGGCATAGATCAACTGCTTTTCTGCGCCCTGCGGGTACTTGCTCGCAAGCGGCACGACCTCGATATTCTTTTCAAGCTCGCGCGCCGTAGCGTTTAGAATTTCGATCGCTTTGGGCTTGTTGTCCTCGACGCCGAAAAAGACCTTGTCGAGCCCCAGCGTTTTTGCAAGATAGCCCGCGCCGATTATCACGCTTTTTGCGTGCTCGACAAGCAAGCGGTAATCGCAGGTTATGTACGGCTCGCACTCGGCGGCGTTAATGATGAACGTATCGATTTGGGCTTTCGGCGAAAACTTGACGTGCGACGGGAAGCCCGCGCCGCCCATGCCGACGAGCCCCGCGTCCTTTATGCGCTGCAATAGGCTTTCGGGCGATCTGTCGGCTATATCGGGAAGATACTGCGTTTGATAGAGCCCGTCGTTTTGTATAACTACGTGCGCACACCGCTTGCCGCTAACCGTGCGCCTGTTTTCTATGCTCTTTACCACGCCCGAAACGGACGAAAAAACGTTAGCCGAAACGAAACCGTCGCCCTCGCCCACGAGCGTGCCGGCTTTGACCTCGTCGCCCACGCTTACGCACGGGGCGGCGGGTTTACCGATATGCTGCGACAGCGGTATGTACACAAGCGCGGGCGTAGCGCACTCCGCAAGAGACTGCTCCGACGTTTGCTTGCTGTGCGGTACCTTGATACCGCGTTTGAAGGTTTTCGATCTCACGCCAAAAAAACTACCTGATAGATATATATTCTTCCGTACCCGATGCCAACCCCGTGTGAACACTTTTTGCGGCGCGAGGTTTAGGCTCTTTTTCGCCTTCTTTCGCTCGACGTAGCGCCGAGGCTACGACTTCGCTCAATAAGTCAACAAATAGCTCTAAACACGCTGCCGCAAAAAGCAAGCATTTTAATAGAGCAAAATGCGTCATAGACAAGGCAAAGCACGAAGCATTAGCCTTAATTCGGCTATGCAAGGGCTTTAACGTAGTATATGGCGCATTTTGCCCATAAAAATGTGTTCAACACGGGTTGGCATCGGGTATAGTATAACATTGCTAAGTTATTTTGTAAAGTCGTTTTAAGAAAGTTACGCAGTTTGAGCCGTTGCTTTTTTGATTTTACGATTTTTAATAGTCGTAAACACCGCCTTAAAAAGCTGAACTGCGCCGAGCGCGATCAGGAACGCACCGTAGCACGCACGAAGAACGTATCCGCCCGCGTGCGCGCTTAGCAGACTTCCGCCCACCGCGCCGACGAGCGCGACGATCGCAATCACCCATGAATTCTTTACGTCCACGTAGCCGTTTTTGCGGTGGATAAAGAGCGCTGTGATTGACATAGGCACGAACGCTATTAGGTTTATCGCCTGCGCCAAATGCTGTTCCACGCCCGCGCCGAGCGTCAAGAGCGGGATAAGAAGCGTTCCCCCGCCCATTCCCATGCCGCCTATCACGCCGCCGAGCGCCGAAATTATTATTATCAAATGGTCCGCCGTCATACTATCACCAGTTTTATCCCGATACCTATCATGAGCAGTGCGAATACTATCGCGACCGCGACTTCAGGGAGCTTGTTCAAAAGCACCGCACCGAGCGCGCCGCCCGCCGTCACACCTATGCACGCGCAAAAAACCTTAACCGCGTCGAAATACCCGTTAAAAATATAAATCGCCGCGCTTATCACGCATATAGGCAGTATTACGAACAGCGCGGTTGCGTGCGCCGTTTTTGTTGCAAGCCCGCGCCGTTCCAAGAGCGGCACGCACAGCATTCCGCCACCTCCGCCGAAAAAGCCGCTTACAAACCCCACTGCGACGCTTCCCGCATATATCAATCCGTTTTTAAGCTTATCGTTCACATAAATAGTTTTGCTTCAATTAGATAAAAATAACCGAGTAGCCGAATTTTTCCTTGGGCGGCTTAAAATTATCTTCTCTTTTATTGCGAATATACTCAAAATCATTTGCAATTTACTCGCAACTATTATATAATATATCTTGTACGACTTCTATTCGATAGAAAGCACGACTTTTATTCAATAGAAAAATCATTAAAAGGTGTTTATATGCACGCTATCAAATCCTTGAAGAACAAAACGATAACCCTTCTCTTGGTCGTCGCCCTCACGCTCTCTATGCTGTTCGGCGCGGTTATGTGGTCGCTTGCAGGCGCGGCAAAAGCCGATACGACCGAAGATACTCAGGAGTTCGCTCCCACCTCGCTCGGACTCAGCAATACGCAGTTCGACTCGTCGTCGGGCAGCTACCCCGCCTCGCCCTCGTCCTGGACAGGCTCATCGCTCGACAACGGCAAGGGCAAAGTGATTTCGGGCGTTATCGATCTCACCGCCAAAACCTATTTCGGCGAAGAAACCGGCAACAAGGCGTACAAGCTCGACCAGTACGACGAGTACGGCGACGACACTATGCCCGTCACCATTTTCGGCGAGAACAGCGAGCACAAGGATACCGACGCCAAAACGCTCATGATCAACACGGCGGAAGAAGTAGAGGCGGCTTACGGCTATACCTCGGGCGAAATGAGCTTTGTGCCCAATTCGTTCTACCGCGTTTCCGTTTGGGTCAAAACGGGCAACTTCGCGCCCGACACCGGCGCGACCGTCAAGCTTACCGGCTTGGGTCAAAATTGCTCGTTCATGAATATCAATACCGTCAAGAATCTTTCTACGCTCAACAAAAACAATAACTACGGCTGGAAGGAATATAAGTTCTACGTTCGTTCGTCCGCTTCGCTTACCAAAACGGTTTCGCTCGTTCTCGCTGTCGGCGACGGCGGAAATGCCGATGACGAACTGCCCGATATCTCTTCCCGCCCCGCGCATGGATACGCATTCTTCGACACGGTCAAAGCCGAGCGCATCACTGCACACGACTTCGCCAAAGAAACGAGCATGCTTACCATTGTAGACGGTAAGGACAACGTTTATAACGATACCACCGGCACTGTGCTTGCGCTCGATATGTACGAGCTCGATTCGTTTACCATCACCGACGAAAACGGCGACGACCTTGAAATCGGCACGTTCTCGCAGAACGTCGACATGTGGAAAACCAATGTAAAGTACAACGAAAACAGCACCGACCTTTCCTACACCGGCACTGCACACAGCAAAGTTTACAACTCGGAGAGCAGAATACCCGACCTTGACGACTCCAAAGTCAACGTTAACGGCTTTACCAAAAATCCGTGGGCGCCGCTCGGCAGAGCCGAATATAACGACGTAGCCAACAAAACGGGCATTTTCGACGGCAAGAATAACGCCAATATCATGCTCATCAACACATACAACAAAACTAAATTCAACACGACGGCGTACGGCATCGCATCTCCTACTGTCACAATCAACCGCTACAAGTACTACCGCTTCGGCGTTTGGGTAAAGGGCGACAATATCACCACCGGCGACGGCATTTCCATACTCGTAAAAGGCAAGGCTAAATCGGCAAATTCGGTCAAGCTTCTCACCTCGTACACTGGGCTCGACGGCGACGAAACGGACGCCGAACATTACGGCTGGAAAGAGCAAGTCGTTTATATCAAGGGTTCGGCGCTCGAAGATTACGAAGTACGTTTTGAGCTGTGGCTCGGCACGCCCGACGCCATGTCTGACGGCATTGCAATGTTCGACAACGTTACGTTTACTAAGCTCGACTACTCGGAATACAGCAATATGTCGACGGCCGACGGCGGCAACATTTATACCATTGATACCGCAGAGGACGAAACGGGCGTTACCAACGGTAACTTCTCGGCTATCGGTGATTTCGACGAACTCGAATATCCCCTCCCCGTTGCCGATTGGACTTTTATCACGCCCGACAGCGTAACAGCCAACGGCTTCTCGACCGCCGAGGTCAATACAGATACTGCCAAATACGGGATTATCACCGCCACGGACGACAGGGCGTTTAACGGGCTCGGCATAAGGAACCCCGCCAAGTTTGTGACCGTAGACAACCAAAAGCTTTATAACGTTTTGGTCATGACTTCCAAAACGCCTACCGCTATCGGTTATCAGTCGGCATCGGTTACCCTTGCGATCGACCAAGCCAATCAGCTCTCCGTCGATATGGCGGTCGACTGCAAGGACTGCGGTTACGGCGCATCGCTCGTGCTTAAAACGACCGAAGGCGACGTAATCTCCACGATCGAGAACATAACCGACACCTACGGCAAGTTCGTAACCTACACTTTCTATCTTGATGCGCCGCTGTCCGAACAGACCGTTTACGTAGAGATCTGGCTCGGGCTTAACGACCGCCAAGACAATACGAAAAAGCTCTCGTCGGGTACCGTGTACGTAAGCAAGGTTGCGCTCAACAGCTGGACTGCCGCCGATGACTCGACGATAGAACAGGAATTCGAACAAAAGCTCGACGAATACAAGGCAGCGGTGCTCAACGAAGCTACGCTTAAAGCGCTTAAATTCGGCGTATATTCGTTCACTCGCCCGTCGCTTGAATTCTTCGACGCGTACTCCTACGCCGCGGACGACGGACTCGGTTATCTCTATAACTGGTCGGTATCGTCGGCAAACGGCAGCGTTAAGAGCGGTATGTTCAATTCCGACAACATGAAGGACCTTACGATATACAAGGGCTTCGATAAGAAAGATTTGAGCGGCAATATGCTCTATATCTTCAATACCGAAAAGAACTACACCACCTACACATACGGCAACACCATTTCGCTCGTAGCAAGCACTTATTACCGCATAGACGTAGACGTTAAGGTCAAGCTCTCCGCGGAAATGCGCGACGACGAGAACGCTATCGGCGCGAACATTAAGCTTACGGGCCCGAATGTGGAGTTCACCAATATTAAAGATACTTCCACCTACGGCGCTGTCGGGCAAGAAGAAAGCCGCGACTACGAAACCTTCAAGCGCTACACCTTCTATATCTCGACCGGCGACGACGGCGGCAATATAGGACTTCAAGTATCGCTCGGCGGCAGCGAACGTGCAGGCTTCATACAGGGCGGGCTCGTTATAGGCGGCATTAAGATGACCAAAATCGATAATATCGATTTCGAGAACGCCGAAGCGGAAGAAGAAGATAACGATTATATCATGACGGTCAAGCTTTCCGAAGTCGACGACGGCTCCGACGACGAAGTAACCGAAGCCACTTCCCCCGAAGTGCAATGGTGGATAATTCCCACTATCATATTCAGCGCCGCGCTCTTGGCTGCCGTTATCATTATAATAGCCATACGCATTCGCGATTGGCTCAAAGCGAAGCGCAAAAAGAAAGGCGTCACCTATGAGTCCGAATACGGCCGCGAGGACGCATACAAAGACATCGAAAGACTCCGCGCAAGGAAGGATCAAGCGGAAGCCGAGGGCAAGCCTATGGATATAGAACCCGACGAAATCGAGGAAGTCGAGGACGAGCCTACCGCCGAGGAAGAAACGGAAGAAAAAGCCGAAGAAACAGAGGCTAAGGAAGCTGACGAAGCAGAAAGCACGGAAAGCAAAGAAGAATCCGAAAAAACCGAAGAAACTAAAGAACCCGAAACGAAAGAGGAAGCTCCCAATAAGAAAGAGAGGACCGATACGGATTTGGACGATTAGTTCCTATACACTAAATAACAATAAAAATAAGCTCTTGGACTACCCCGTCCAAGAGCTTATTTTTTAGCATGAATTATTTTTAGAATTCAATCGTTTCTATCTTAAAATCGAAATAGTATTCGGCCGTTTTGCATTTAAATTTCAAAACGCAATAGTCGGGATCGGTTACGCCTTTCTTATAAAATATCTTATCGCCGAAATGCCAAATCATATCCTTTGTCGCTTGATCTGTACAAATTTCCATCTCGCCTATTATCGTAACGCCTTGATACTTAAACTTACCGCGCTTGTAGAAATATATACACGCCTTTTCGTTTTCAGTATACTGTTTAACTTTATTGGACGAGGTATTGGTTGAAAAATATATGTAATTACCGTCGATTTTACGAGGCGCCAACATTGCCCTGATCACGGGATAGCCTTGCTCGTTCACCGAGCCTATAAACGCCGTTTTTTGTTCGGAAATAAACTGTAATATCTGCTCTTTATCCATATTTAATTAATCCTTGTTAAGCTTAATTTAATATTGTGGAAGCCCCATTTTTTGTTTATATATTTCCGGCAGTTTGAAGATTTCTTTATATGAAATCTTTATTAAATATAAGCTTGTATTACTAACACGGTTAAGAAGTGAATTACAATAGTTGCCGAACATACGTATTTCCATTCTTCCGGGATATGTCCCGCCAAAAAGAGGACTAGCCATTATATAACTCAGCAGGCTCGGTTTTACGTACTCTATCCTATCGATCTCGCTTGCCCTAATCGTTACTTCGTGCCCGTCTTTATACGTAAGAACTATACCTTCTTCATAAAATACGGTCTTGGGATAACCGAGTTTCTTTTTTATTTCATAGCCGTCCATTAATTATATCTCGCTAATACTAATATCCGCCGTCGACGTGGAGAAGCGCGCCGTTAATGAACGACGATTTTTCTTCGGCGAGGAACAGCGCGGCGTGTGAAATATCCTCGGGGCGCCCTATTCTGCGCACGGGCGTGTTATCGACTATACGGAACAGCGCGTCGGGCGGTACTGGATCATTCATATCGGTAGCGATAAGCCCCGCTACGATAGCGTTTACCGTCACATATTCGCCCACCTCGCGCGAGAGCGCCTTGGTAAGCCCGTTTACGCCCGCCTTAGCCGCCGAGTACGCCGTCTCGGTACTCGACCCGCGCTCCGCCCAGAACGAGCTGATATTGATTATACGCCCGAATCCGTTAGCTATCATATCGGGCAGGAACGCGCGCGTAACGAGCCATACGCCTTTAAGATCGACGCCTATGACCCTATCGAAGTCCTCCTCGGTATCGGTCTGCAAAAGGCTCATGTGCGCAATGCCTGCGTTATTGATAAGCGTATCGACCTTGCCGAACATTATCTCGTCCGCCATGCGCTTTACTTCGTCGGCTTTCGACACGTCGGCACGGATAGCCTGACAAGCTATTTCTTTGGCGTTAAGCTCGTTTACAAGCTCAATAGCCTGCTTTTCGGACTTATTATAATTGATAATAACGTTATAGCCCGCATTGCCGAAATCGATAGCCATTTGCCTGCCTATTCCGCGCGAGCCGCCCGTTATCAGTACCGTTCTTTTCATAAGTTATTGACCTAAGTTTATTTGATATTATCGGGCAAGTCATTCTCGAACAGTACGACCTTTTCGCCCGTTATGTCTTTTAAAGCGGCAACAGCACTGTCGCGGCTGTCGAACACTTTTATATTATCCTCGTTCATGCCCGCATTGAGCGCGCCCTTTTTGATTTCCTTAGACCGCGAACCGACGAGGAACGCATAATCGCAAACACCCGCAATATCCGCGCCGAGCTCGGTATTGCATTGTTTTTCGATCGGTCCAAGCTCTACAAAGCCTGGCGTTATGATTATCTTATTGCCCGCCATTCTCTTGATAACGTTAAGTGCGTTCCTTGCGCCGACGGGGTTGGAATTGTACCCGTCGTCGATTACCGTAACCGCGGGGTCTACCGACGGAACAAGTTCGAGCCGATGCTTTACCTGCGGCATACCGTTTACCGCCTTAGCTATGTTCTCGCCGCTAACGCCGCATTCCACGGCAACCGCCGCACACGCGCAAACGAGTTCGGGGATATGCGCGCCGAGAAGCTTGCAGTTTACATTGAATCTTTCATTGCCGATGATAAGCTCGAAGCTCGTGCCGTTCCCGTCGATAACAAGCTTATCGAACGAGATTTCACTTTCGCCCGTCTTTATCTTTCGGCACGATACTTCACGATCGTACAGCACGGCACAGTCATTGTTATATCCGTTTAAAACGAGCAAGCCGTCCTCGGGCAACGCTTTACCGAGCTCAAACTTAACATTAGCCACGTTCTCGCGCGAGCCTAACGTTTGCAAGTGCATATCGCCGATCGCGGTTATTATACCGTACTTGGGGCTTACTATATCACAAAGCTCTTTAATATCGCCCTTATACCGCGCGCCGAGCTCGGCAATGAAATAGTTTTCGTCGCCAAGGTCATTATTGATCGTTTTACACACGCCCATAGGTGTATTGTAGCTTGCGGGGGTTGCTAGCACGGTATGCGTCGTCAAAAGCATAGCGTTAAGCATATTCTTAGCCGTTGTTTTGCCGAAGCTACCCGTAATGCCGATAACGACAGGCTTCTTATCCGCAAGCTTGGCTTTCGCCCGCTTTACATATTTTCTGTTATTGAGCTTTTCAAACGGCAGCATTATATAGTTGGAAATGATAGCCACGAACGGCGAAAATACGGCGAGCGCGGCGGCAAGCGTTTGGCAATACGGCGAAAAGTACGTCGCCCACGCCACGAGCGCGCCGAGCCCGAGCATTATCACGCAGTCGACCGCGAGCATACGCGCGATCCTTCCCGTGAACTTAACGTTGTTGCTTCCGCTCTTTGCTTCCGCTACTATAAACGTTACGGCAAGCAGTATATAGAACGCTACGGCGCAGTATCTCACGTACTCGAAGGTATGGAAGCACGCGACGAAAATTATCATTGCGATAAAGCCGAACAGCATAAGCGACGCATAGCGAATAAGCACGTCGAACGAAGTATCCTTCCACCATGCGACTACGCCCTTCGCCTTGTAGCCCGAAAGCTGCAAGATTTTCAGCATAGGCAGAGCGGTGAACCCCGTCAACGCCGCCGCTACGGCTATTAAACTGTAAGCAATGTAAAGTTCCATAATCATTCCGTCACAAAAGATTTGAGATACGCGTTAAACTTGATCTGCGCGTCTACGTACGAATAATGTCCGCCGTCCGCGAAGTAAAGCTCGCTGTTCTTTATTTTTTTATGCAGTCTTTTCGCCATGTACGGCGGAGTGTCGCGGTCGTC
This sequence comes from Clostridiales bacterium, assembly GCA_014799665.1. Lineage (NCBI taxonomy): Bacteria > Bacillati > Bacillota > Clostridia > Eubacteriales > Clostridiales bacterium. Next base: position 394,587 of record JAAVHP010000012.1, on the reverse strand, counting down.
TTTGCCCCAAAAAATAAACGTGCGACAAGTAATGTTTTTAAGAAGCCTATCGAGATGCGTGTTCACTATACGCACGAACACGCGCCGCATACTTTCGTCAAGATTATTATAATCGATTGAGCCGTATCCGTCAAGGGTTTTCCCGCGTTTTTTGGCGCGCTTGTACCGCGCAATGCGTATTCGCTTTTTTAAACTGAACCTCGGCTTTACTCCCGCGCTGTCGACAAGCATCACCCGCTTGCACCGGCCCTGCGCCGCGAGTATTATCGCAAGCCGCCCGCCGAAGCTGTGCCCTACGATTATCGGGTTACGTATACCAAGCTTTTCAAGTAAACTCGTAATCAGCGCGGCGTAGTCGTACACGCCGAAGCTTTCGGGAACGACAGGCGGAATAGCAACGTTCAAACAGTTTACACCCCACTCGCAAGCTGCGTTATAGCTCCCGCGAAACGAATTTATATCACCGCCCCAGCCGTGCAGGAACACGACCGTGTCGCGCGCATCGCCTGCATTGAACGCTTCGTATTCGCAATCTACGCCGTTTACGGTTATACGCATATACCACCGTTAAAAATTAAGTCGCATTATCAGCGCGTCTTTATCTTTAACGTAGTATTTCCTTCGCCTGCCCACTTCCTCGAACCCCATAGCTTTATAGAGTCCGATTGCGGGCGTATTGTCGTCGCGAACAAGCAAGAAGACCGTGGTTACTTTCCGCTCGCGAACACACTCTATAAATTTTTCGAAAAGCCTAGTGCCTACGCCCCGCCGCCTGAACCACTCGGCGACGGCGATATTGGATATTTCGCACTCGTCTACCGTTATCTCACCAGACAGATACCCTATTACCTCGCCGCCGTCGTCAGCCACGAGAAAGCACGCGTTTTCGCTTTCTATCTCACTTACGATTTGATCTTTCGACCACGGGCAGTCGATATATGCGTTTTCGAGCTCGGCTATGCGCTCACCGTCGGCTTTTTCGGCTTTGCGAACGGTTATCACAGATCGCCCGCCCCGCGCTCAGGCTGAGCCTTTCTTATATAGAGCGGCGTGAGCTCGCGTTCGGGCTTAGCTAGGTCGATATGCGTTTCCATCGCTTTTCTCATTTCGCGCGCGGATATTCCCACCGACGGATTGGGGAATACACAACCGAGCCTGACGTCGGTCGACAGGGCGTAATCGCGGCGCTTTTTTATTATGGACGACGCCTCGTCGATCGTAACGCACCGCGCGGGTTCCACTTCCACGCCGTTCTCGTACAGCGCGATATAGCAAACGTTATTGCCCGCGTCGGCAACAGAAATTACTTTCCCGTTTATATTGTTATATGAATTAAGAAGTAGATTGTTTACACCGAAGCAGGGCTTACCCAGGCTATAACAGAACGCTTTTATAGTGGTAAGACCTATGCGCAAGCCTGTAAACGAGCCGGGACCTATGCACGCGCCGAAAACGTCTATATTCCTTATGGAAATATTCGCTTTCTTTAATAGCTCGTCGATCATAGGCATGAGCGTTTCAGACCCCGAGTTTCTAAGGTTGACGTCGAAATAGTACTCGTCGTTCGCTCTGAGCAGAACGCGCGTTCCCTCAGCGGTATTTATAAATAAGCAGTTTTTCTCCATATCAATTGCTTCCGTTGTATTCTATTGTGACTTCGCGCTTATCGCCCGCAGTCTTTTCGATAGTAATATGTACTACGTTCAGCCCGTCGAAAAGGCTTTCGATATTCTCCCACCACTCGACGGCGCACAGACATTCGTCGTTGCCTATAAAGTCGGTAAGCCCCGCGCCGACGGCTTCCTCGGCGTCCTCCAAGCGGTAGGCGTCGAAGTGGCAAAACTTGACCCTGCCGAAATACTCGTTCATTATTGTGAACGTGGGACTGACCACGGGCGCTTTTACGCCCAAGCCCTTCGCTATACCCTTACACAGCACGGTCTTGCCAGCGCCGAGCTCGCCAGTAAGCAATATCACGTCGCCGCCACTAAGCCTTTTCCCGAGCTTTTTCCCGAGCGCAAGCATACGCCGCGGCGAAGCTATTTTCTTTTTGTACGTTTGTGACATACGATCTACCGATTAAATTTTTATCGCCTTGAACAATGCGGGTGCGACAACCGACGCCCACGCCGCCATTATAAAATATCTGAAAAAGCAATACAGCATGGGGATGCTCTTAGGCAAGAACAGCTTAAAGCCGTACTGTATTCCAACCGCTACGCCCAAGCCGATAACAAGCCTTAACGCGACCTTCCACCAAACCTTGCGGTACTCGGCTATATCGTACTTAACGTAGCGCTTTTCTACGAAATACCCTATGCCGAACGCGAGGAACGCGCCAAGGCCCTTTAATATATCGCCGCCGCTCGCGGTCGACAGCATATTAAGTCCGCCGAGCACGCTCAAAATGATCACGGAAATAACTACGTTAGGTATTACGAACCATTCTTCTTTATCGCCGAACAGCGATAATAGCGCGTTGAATGCTATCGCGCAAAACACACCTACTGTAAGACCCGCGAAAACGTCTGACAAATAATGCTGACCTAAGTACATACGCGAGATCATGACAAGAAGCGTCGCCGCCGCGCATACTATCGGCACTGCGATCTGCTTTTTCCCGTACTTGATCGTGAGCAAGGTCGATATGGACGAAATGCTTTCTGTATGTCCCGACGGGAACGAGTACGTAGTTTCGGGATCGCCTATACTGTGTACTTTATCGGGGTACGCGTTAAACGGTCTTGTCCGCTTAAAACCAAGTTTAAGGAAGTTAGTCACAGCAACGCCTAGAATGTACACGTTGAAAAACCTGTACGCATAGCGCTTGTCCAATACCCAATACAGCACGACGGCAACGGCAAGGAATATCAGCTCCGTGCCAAGCTGCGTTATCGCCTGCCACATGAAGTCTGAAAAGCCGTTTTGCATATGCTGTAAGGCTTTTATAATATCGGCTTCGAAATCCAAATTGACCGCCCCCTAAATTAATCGTTGCCGTAAAGGACGATATTATGCCCGTCCGCCCACAGCCGCTCGATATTGTAGAACTCGCGCATTTTCTCTGTGAATATATGAATTATTACGCTGCCGTAGTCGAGCGCTATCCACTCGCTGTTTATGTCGCGCTTATTGGGATCTATGCCGAACTGTTTGGTCAGCCTGTCCTCTACGTAGTTCATGAGCGCCTTGACGGCGGTGGTCGAGGTTACCGAAGCAATAACGAAATAATCGGCGACTATCGTTTTTCCGTTAAGATCGATTATCTTGATATTCTTACCCTTGTGCAGATCGAGCTCTTGCGCCGAAGCGTATGCAATGTCCTTTATCTCGTCGCCCGTGCTTACGAACTTCTTTACGGGTTTTTCGGCGGGCTTTTCTTCTGCTACCGCATCGTCGTCGAATACGCGCCTGGGCATTTCGGGCGGTTCTACGCCATCACTCAACTGCTTGTATTTTTCTATCGCGGCGACGGTGAGCTCGCTGTCGCGCGCCGACGCGTCTTTATTTTTGAAGTACGCCGTTACCTCGGTAAGAATACGGCACATGGCGTAGTCTTTATTGAACTTGCAAAGATAGCGGAAGTAATACACCTCTTTGTAGTTGCGCCCCGCCTCGGTCTTGTCGGCAAGATAAACGATTTCGTCCAGAAGCGACATATCGGCGCTGCCCGTTGTGTGCGCGTATATTGCGTGCGCTATCTCGTCGGTAACACCCAGCGCGCGCTTGGCTATAAACGCGCCGACCGGCGAATGACGGGTGGGCTCGGGGAAAAGCTTGAAGTCGACCTTATCGGCATACGAGCTGCAATCGAGGGACTTGGCTATATCGTGCAGGATACACGCAACGACCGTATCGTGAACATTCGCGCCGTACAGCTTGGCAAGCTCCGCGCCGCAAACGGCAACTCCGTAGGTGTGCTCTATCCTACTATCCTTTAAGCCGTACTCGTAAAGCTTTTTAACGTACTTTACGTACGGATCGAACAGCTTGTGTTTTTTGGCGAACGCCGAAACAACGCTCGGCACGAAGCTGTTCGTTTTGCCGAACGCCGTATCGATTTTAATACGCGTCGAGCTTATATCGAGTCCTTCGAACTTGGCAATTTTAAGCTTGATCTTGCGCTTTTTGAGCGCCTTTACGATATCGGGAACTATATCGAAGCCAGGGCGCGGAACGACGAAAAACGTGACGAGCGTTTTTAGCCTGTCTATATCGCGCCACTCCGTGAGCCGCGTAAGCTCCTCGCTGCCGATGACCCAATACAGGTCGGCGGCTGTCTTCTTTTTAAAATACGCCGCGGTATCGACGCTGTAACTGACGCCTTTTTTGGCTATCTCGTAGCGGCTGACCTCGGTCTTATCAGAAGAGAACACCGTTTTGCACAGCTTATATCTAAGTGCCGCGTCGTCGCTTTCCGCCTTAAACGGCGAGGTATACGCGGGCATGACGATAACGCCGTCGAAAAGCTTTTCGAGGTTTTTGACTATATCGATATGCCCGAAGTGCGGCGGATCGAAGCTGCCGCCGAATATTGCAAGTTTTTGTACGTTATTCTTCATAGGTGAACTCCGTGTCGAGAATTCTTACTAGATCGCCGTCTTTAATACCGGCTTTTTTGAGCGCTTTCGTAACGCCGCTCATATCGAGCCTACGCTGGAAATACCTGAAACTGTCGCGGTCGTCCAAAACGACGGTACGCGCGAGCTTTTCGATAAGCGCGCCCGACAGAACATATGCACCGTCGTCCGCTCGCGTGAGCTCGAACGCCTCGGGGTCTTCCTCGTCGTATACGAACGGTTCGAACTCGATGGGCGTGGGCGGCGGAAGCGTCATGAGCTTATTGCCTATCGCGCGTTTGAGCGGTTCTAGCCCGCTGTGCGTAACGCCGCTTATGGCGAATATCTCGCCTTTTATTTGTTGCTTGAACTCGTCTATCTTTTTGGGATCGGCGCAATCGGTTTTGTTAAGGGCGATTATTTGCGGAACGTCGATCAGCTCGGGATTGTATTTATAAAGTTCGTTGTTGACCGTGTTGTAATCGTTTATCGCGTCGCCGTCCGTCGCTATATCAACAACGTGAACGATAAGCCGCGTGCGGTCTATGTGCCGCAAAAACCTGTGACCGAGCCCCGCGCCCTCCGCCGCGCCCTCGATAAGCCCGGGAATGTCCGCGACGGTGAACGAGTTATCGTCCGAGTAGCACACGCCGAGATTGGGAGAAAGGGTCGTGAACGGATAGTTCGCTATCTTGGGATTGGCGCGTGTAAGCACCGACAGCAGCGTGGACTTTCCGGCATTGGGTAGCCCAACCAAGCCGACGTCGGCTATCGTTTTGAGTTCGAGAATTACGGCGCGCTCTTTTGTAGGCTCGCCCTTCTGCGAGAAGCCCGGGGCTTGGCGGCGCGACGATTTGAACCGTGCGTTGCCCTTGCCGCCTATCCCGCCTTTCAGAACGGTCACGCAGTCGTCGGCGTAATACATATCTGCGATTATATTATTCGTTTCGGCGTCGCGGACGACCGTACCGCGCGGCACAGACAACACAAGATCCGCGCCCGTTTTGCCGTGGCGGTTCTTGCCCGAACCGTTAGAGCCGTTTTCGGCGCGGTAGTGCTTGCCGAACCTGAACTCCGATAAGGAAGTCGCGTTGGGATTGACGCGGACGATCACATTACCGCCGTCGCCGCCGTCGCCGCCGTCGGGTCCGCCGTTGGGAACGTACTTCTCTGTATAGAAGGACGTGCAACCGTCGCCGCCGTCGCCCGCTTTTATATAAATTTTTGCTTTATCTATAAACATATGTAACCTACTCTTTTCTTCCCGCGTACTCGGCGCACAGCCCGCTTACCGCGCAGTTTTCGCAATCGGGCATACGCGCGTGACAGCAGTCTCTGCCGTGGCGTATAAGCAAGAAATGGACCGAACGATAGTCTTTCGGCTCGAACACCGCGCATAGGTCTTTTTCCACGTCGTCGGGCGTTTTACCGTTCGAAAGCCCCAATCGGTGCGCCACTCTGAATACGTGCGTATCGACCGCGATAGCGGGCTTATTGAACGCGACGGACAGCATTACGTTAGCGGTCTTTCGCCCCACGCCCGCGAGCGATAACAGCTCGTCCATTGTGTCGGGCACGCGCGAATCGAATTTATCGACGAGCATACGGCAACACGCCTTGATATTCGCCGCCTTGTTTTTGTACAGCCCGCAGCTTTTGATATAGCTTTCGAGAAGGGCTATATCCATATCGGCTATGGATTCGGGCGTATTGTAGTCGCGGAACAGCTCTTTCGTAACGATATTGACGCGCTTGTCCGTGCACTGCGCGCTGAGTATTACCGCAATGAGCAGTTCGAACTCATTGCCATAGTCGAGCGCACAGGTCGCGTCGGGATATTCATTTTCGAGTTTTTCGAGCAGTTCCACGATACAGTATTTCCTTAGCGGATAGTTATACTCAATAATTATATCACATTGCAACAAAAAAGTAAACAACTTACTTTCTTTTTCGAAAGAAAGTAAGCAAAGAAAACTTACTTTTATTCTTTTAAATAAAGACAACTCAAAATTCTATTCTTCAATTCCCTGCGTTATACATGGATTTATATTCCCTGCCGTCGAATGAATAGACGGCGCGAAGTCCCATATAGTGACCGTAATTAAGTATGTTACTGCAAAGGTTGTAGTCGTTGCATTTTACCGCAAGTCCGCAGCCCGAGCCGTTCTGTATCGGCGAGTTGACGAGCTTGTATTTGCCGCCCGAGGCGGACAGCGCGTCGGCGAAGCGCATCGCGCTATTTCTCGAAGAAAATGAAAAAATGTAATCCATACGCGTTAATTTCCTCTTAAACGTTCTAAACCGCCAAAATTCGCATTTAATATAAAATGAATATCACGGTCCTATTCCGTTATATGTATCGGGAGTGTTTTCTGCCATGATTTATTTCGACAATGCCGCAACAACCATGTTCAAGCCCGAGAGCGTGATCAAAGCCAACGACTACGCGCTAAGACGACTCTGCGCGAATGCGGGGCGCGGCAGTCACGCGAGCGCGGTAAAAGCCGCTTCGATAGTTTACGAGGCGCGGAAAAAGGTGCGTAATCTCGTCGCCTGCGACGACGTGATTTTTACGTTTAACTGCACCGACGCGCTCAATACCGTTCTTTTCGGCACGGCGCGGCGCGGCGGACACGTGGTCACTACCGTTTACGAGCATAACAGCACGCTTCGTCCGTTGACCGAGCTCGGCAAGCGGATGGGCGTTGAGTTCACCGCCGTAACGCCTAATACTCACGGCATAATCGATCCCGCCGATATAGAGCGCGCCATTCGCAGAAACACGTACATGATAGCCGTTAATCAAGCCTCGAACGTGACGGGTGCGGTCGCGCCCGCCGCTTCGATCGGCGCGATTGCCAGGCGGCACGGGCTACTGTACCTTATCGACGGCGCGCAGTCGGTCGGATACCTCGACGTGGACATGAAGGAAATGGGTGCGAACTTTCTTTGCTTTTCGCCACATAAGGGCTTGCACGGACCGCAGGGCGTGGGGTGTTTATGCGTGCGCGGCAATCCCCCGCTGCACCCGTTTAGGTTCGGCGGTACGGGCACTGCGTCGCACACGCTCGAACAGCCCGCAGACCTACCCGAAGGGTTCGAGTGCGGGACTATGCCCGTTCACTCTATTTTCTCGCTCATAGCGGCGATCACGCATTTCGAGCGGACCTCGCTCGGCACAAAACGAAATCTCGCGCAATGCGGCGATACGCTGCGCGAGGAGCTGGGCAAAATAAATAAAATCAAGATATACGGCAAATACAATAATCTTCCAAACATTGTAAGCTTTAATATCGATGGGTTTAACTCGGCGGCTGTCGGCGATATTTTGAGCGAGCAATACGACGTGGCGGTGCGCTGCGGACTGCACTGCGCGCCGCTCTGTCACAAGTACCTCGGCACGCTGAATACGGGCGTTGTGCGCGCGTCGCTGTCGTATAACAACACAATGAGCGAAGTCGAGTTCTTCGTTAAAGCTATTCGAGAAATAGCCAAATAGATCCGTAAGCTTATCGTTACGAATTATTTATCATATTCACGAGCTCGTTCAGTCTGTTCCGCGATTGTTCGTCCAAACTGGGCGAAACGAAGCGCACGAAATCTTCGAGCTGTTCGGGCGAAAAGGTTCCCGCGCGCTTGGAAGCCGATACCTTTTGCATAAGCGCTTGCATTAACTCGCTTTCGCTCTTGCCCGCGTACTGCGCGGCGAACTCGTCGGCTTCGGTGCGGTAGGTGTTCTCAACGTTCTTTCTGTCTCTTATACTACGCATAATCTATTGTATGAACGAATAAACCTAATCGTGCCGATTAATAAAATTAAGGAGCTGTCGTAATGGATTTAAAACAATTGCTGCCGCTGTTTCTGAAAGGCAATCTCGGCGAAAGAGAACAAGCGTTGTTAAAGCTGACCGAAAACCCCGATCCCGCCGCGCTCACGGGGCTTATCAAGCAAATGTACGACGAACAGCAAAAAGCGCCGCGTATCGATCTGTACGCGACGCTTAAACGCATTATACCGCCCAAAACGCTCGGGCTGATAATAAAGTATTTCGACAGCCAGTCGCCGCGAAAAACATACTATTAAATCACAATCACAGATTGTTTTTTCTACTTTTTGTAATAGGACGATACATATCGTTCTTTTCGAATTTGTGATTTGATATATTAAATCATCTTATACGCAAGGCACGCGACGCGGAAAGTCATTGCGTCGTTAAAATTGCGAATGTTTAGACCTGTGAGCTTTTCTATCTTGTCTAGCCTGTAAATAAGCGTGTTGCGGTGAACGAACATACTTCGGCTGGCTTCCGAAATATTAAGCGAGTGCTTGATAAACGCGTCCGCCGCCGTCATCAGCTCTTCGTCTGCGAGCAAAACACGGTAGTTTTTATCGAGCACCGTTTTTACGTATTTTTCGAGCGACGGCGCGGACAAGCCGGACAAAGTCTTAATGAGCGCGTATTCCTTGTATGAATATATGCTGTTTTGCGGATCGAACTCCGTGCCGTTTACAAGCGCCGCTTCGGCATAGGCATAGTATTGCGGAAGCTCGAAAGTGCCGTGCGCCACGCCGCCCACACCGAGCTTGATATCGGACTTGATTTCTTCGGTAAGGTTTTCGAACAGCACAGACGCGAACTCGCCCGCCGATTGATAATCGTCGTCGCGCATGACACATTTACAAAATGCGGTCACGCCGTCTGACATTTCGGCAACGAAATCGTCCACACCCGACATGGCAGAAAGGTAATCCACGAGCGCTTTCTGCGCCGACTTGCAAAACACCGCAAAAACGTAATAATCGGACTTGCCTATCCGTATGCCCTGCGGGACCTCGCCGTCGCCGATCAAGAAAGTCTTTACAGGGTCTTCGGCGTTACGACTCGAAAAAGACTGCACGAACTCGCGCGCAAGCGCCGCGGTTATCTTTTCGCTCTCGCTGCAACCGTCTATCTCGAACGCCAGCGGTTTACCCTTGGCATTCGCCGCAAAAACGGTTACGCCGCGCTCCTCGTCGGTCACTATCTCGCCCGCGGGTGGCTCCGCATCACCTTGATAAAGCCGCGCAGTCAGTCCGCAAACCTGCTTGAGTCTATCGATTATAACGTGTTCGATACTGTTCATACTTCCTTGTACCTTTGCCCCGTTTTAACGGAAGTGGCGGTCGTTCCGCCGAGCGCACCAGACATATCGAAGCCTGCGGGAGCGAGCACCGTACAGCTCACTCCGTTATTGTACGAGATCTTTTCCACAACGCACTTCTCGCCGCGAAAAACGGCACTTAAACGCTTGTAATCGTCGTTAGTACAAGTTATCTCGTAAACGTCGGTTTGCTCGATTTTGGCAAGCCCTACGCTTTCTATGAGCTCGGCGGCGCTCTGTCTGTACGCACGCGTCAGTCCGCCTGCACCAAGCTTGATACCGCCGAAGTAGCGCACCACAGCCACGAGCGATTTTTTAGCCCCGCTCGACGCGACCGCCGAATAGATAGGCTTGCCCGCAGTGCCGCTCGGCTCGCCGTTATCGTCGTAGCCGAAGTCGTCGCCCTTTTCGTCGGCGATAAAGCCGTAGCAAACGTGCCGCGCTTCGGGGTGCTGTTTTTTGAGCGCGTCGATTATAGGCTTTACCTCGTCGCGGCTCTCGATACGGTACGAATACGCGATAAACCGCGACCGCTTGATAACAAGCTCGTACTCGCCCGTCCTTACGCACTCTGTCATTTAAGCACGACTTTGAGCTTGGTCTTTTTGCCCTTGCTCAAAACAAACTCTTTGTTGCTCGTATAGTCGGACACCTTGCCCGTTACGTTGTCGACCTTTTTATCGTCGATCTTTACGCCGCCGCCCTCAATGAGCCGACGCGCCTCGCCCTTGGACGCACAAACCTTGCACGCGACCATCATATCGAGCAAGCCCGTATCGCCGTTCGCCGAGATCTCGACGGTAGGCATTTCGGTATTCGCGCCCTCGAACGCAGCCTGCGCCTGCGACTGCGCCTCGATAGCGTCCTTTTCGCCATGAATGAGTTTAACTACCTCGTATGCAAGCCGCTTTTTGGCGTTGTTGATACGCTCGTCGCGGTGCGCGCAAAGCTCTTTGATCTCGCCGAGCTCGACGTACGTCAAAAGCCGCAAACAGTTCTCCACTTCCTCGTCACCTACGTTGCGGAAGTATTGATACATTTCGTACGGCGTGGTCTTGTTGCGGTCGAGCCACAGCGCGCCCTTTTGGGTCTTGCCCATCTTTTTGCCGTCCTTGGTTTCGAGGAGCGAGCAAGTGAGCGCGTATGCGTCTTTTCGAAGCGTGCGGCGGATAAAGTCCGCACCCGCCAAAATATTGCTCCACTGATCGTTGCCGCCCACTTCGAGCACGCAACCGTAGTCCTCGTACAACCGCAAAAAGTCATACGCCTGCATGGGCATATAGTTGAATTCCAAAAAGCTCAAACCCTTTTCGAGCCGCGTTTTGAAGCAGTCGGCGGTAAGCATTTTATTGACCGAAAGGAATGCGCCGTAATCGCGCAAAAAGTCGATATAGTTAAGCTTGCACAGCCAGTCGGCGTTATTGACGATAACCGCCGCGTTCTTGCCCTCGAAGCTTACGAACCGTTCGAGCTGCGGACGAATTTTGGCTACATTATCGGCGATCGTTTCCTTTGTCATCATTTGGCGCATATCGTTGCGGTTGGACGGATCGCCCACCATTGCGGTACCGCCGCCGACGAGGATGATCGGCTTATGCCCCGCCTTTTGCATGATAGACGCCATCATGAGCGGAATAAAATGTCCTATATGCAGGCTGTCCGCCGTGGGGTCGAACCCGCAATAAAACGTTACCGACTGCGAGCCCAAAAGCTTATACAGCTCGTCCTTGTAAACCGTTTGCTTGATAAATCCGCGGCGGTCGAGTATGTCGAAAACGTTTTCTTTCATTTTGTTATCTCCTTAGACGAATATTGCACTCCGTAAACCGAGTACGGAAGTTTCTTGACTATATAGTAAGTGAGTAAGCCCGTAAACGCTCCTGCGAGCACACCCGCCGCCATAAGAAGCGGCAAAAGCGATATCAGGTTTACGCCCGTTACGAGCGAAGCGACGACAAGCTGAACGCAGTTGAACGCCACCGCGCCGATCAGGCTTATCATAGCTATCGAGGTTTTATCGAACAACAGCTTGTACAACATGACCTCGATGGCGAGCGAAACAAGCCCTGCGGGTACGGAGTACATAAGCCCCGATACGCCGCCCGTTATGAACGCGCCGAGGAGCGTTTTTAACGCCATAACTATAAACGCGTCGGGTACGCCCATTACGATGAGAGCAAACAGCGGCGCAACGTTGCTGAGCCCGAGCTTTGCGCCGGGCGCGATCGGCATAAGCGGCGGCAAAGCGCTCTCTATATATGCTACGACGAGCGCCACGGCGACCGAGAACGCCAATAGCGTTATGCGGTGGGAGTCAAGCGCGCCTTTTCGGGTTTTCGGGAGAAGCGTTTTCATCAACCCACCTCCCAATCGAGATCGTCGCCTTTGTTCCCGCCGACTATCGTCACGACCACACCGTTCGGCAAACACACTATCGACTGCCCCGCACGCGAGATGCGCCCCGTATGCTCGCAAACCTTATCGGCGCAGTCCGCGTCGGTCACCCACACGTACCCGCCGTCGATATGCACCGTAAGGCAGTCGAGCTCGATATCCGCTTTATCGGTTATCGAAAGCGTTTTCTCGTACCCGTCCGCCGTTATCCTGACGGTGGCGACGGGCGCGCGGTAACTAAGCCACGCCGAAAGCCCGATAATGACCGCTATTATCACGACGAGCACGACGTCGAGCAAGGTAAACGGCTTAGAACGTTTGATCTTCTTTACGGCTTCAACGTTCATAGTACGCGTACTCCGTAAAGCCGTCGTAAACCTCGGGCTTGTATAGCGGTATCTCACCGATAATTGTATACCTTTTTTCGGTAAATATCAACCCTTTATGCCCTGTTTTTTGCAAAAGCTCGCTGCCCGCTTCAAGCCCGAGCGCGGCGACCGCCGTACTGAGCGCGTCGCAAAGTGCACTACTAGATCCTACTACCGTCGCGGAAATCACCCATTCGTCGGTTTGAACCAAAACTCCGTCCCTTTGCTCCACGCCGATAGGCATACCATTCGGCGAAATTATATGCGGGATATACACAGTACCGCCGTCGATATCCGCAGTGCGGTAGCGCATATAGTCGCCGCTTGTCACCGCCGAAACATCACCGGGTAGCGACACCGCCGCCACGTAACCGCGCGAAAGTCCGCCGCGCGGGCGCGGATTTGTTACGCCTACCGACCAGTCGCCTTCCTTACCCGCCGAAACGTTTTTACCGTAAAAATACGCGTTGCCCGAAATATCGATAAGCGCCGAACGGACGTCGTATTTATCGAGTATTTCCACGCATTTATCCACGGCGTAACCTTTGGCGATACCGCCGAAATCGAGCTTGACTTCTCCGTCGGTCTTAGTCAAATAGTACCGCCCGTCCTCCTCGCTCGCCGTCACCGTGCGCGGATCGCAATGCGCTTGCGCCTGCTCTATTTCGTGCTGTGTAGGAATAGCCGAAAAACCGGTAGCGCCGCTATTTTGCCTGTTAAAACCGCTGTTTACGCCCCACAACGCGGTGAGCGGCGTTATTGCACAGTTAAACGCACCGTTCGTCAGCGCGTAATATTCGAGCGAAAGATAAAACAAATCATAAGTGTATTCGCCCACTTGAACGCGTTCGTCAGCGCCTGCGGCGTTGAATCTAGAAAGGTCGCTGTCGGCGTTCGAAAGCGAAACCTGTTTATCGATGTCGTTCAAGAGCTCCGTCATGCGCGAGTGCGCGTAGCTCGCGCGTCCGCCCATGATCTGCGCCGAAAAAATAATATCATCCGAAAACACGCGAGCGTTCTCGAACACGGTATATCCCGCCGCCGTACAACCGACGAGCGTAAAACACAGCATGACCGCCGCAACTAAAATATAAAGAATTTTGCGCAAAATCTTCACTCAAAGATTATATCACAAGACAATAATTTTTGCAATTGTATATCTTGATTTATAAAGTTAAATAGTGTATAATAGCTTTGGCATGATTATTCTAAACGAAAAGTTCATACGCCAACATACGGGGCTGAACGTTAGAGTGGTAAACGAATGCGAGTCCACCTTTGACGAGATCGGGCGGAACGACGCGATCATTGCGCTTAAACAAACACACGGCGTGGGGCGCGGCGACCATACCTTCTTTTGTCCGGACGGCGGCATTTATATGGTTATGCGCGTGCAAGGCTTACATATCGACGCGCACTCTTTAACGACCACCGTCGGGCTTGCCGTACACGACGCCATTCGCGTTATACTAGGCTTGAATACCAAGCTCAAATGGGTAAACGACGTGCTGTATTTCGGGAAAAAGGTCGTAGGCATACTGTGCAAAAGCCCGCGAAAAGCCGAGTATCTCATAGGCATAGGCATTAACTATTCGACCGATTTAGCGGAGTTCGAAAAAGCCGATCTTGCGAATATAGCCACTTCCCTGCAAGCCCCCGAAAACCGCGCCAGCGCTTTCGTAACGGGACTTATAAACTGCATTAAGCGCGCAATAGTAGTCGGATTTGACAGCACGCGATATAACAATCTTTGTATTAATATCGGCAAAACGGTGGAATTCAACCACGACGGCATTCGCGTTCGCGGTTATGCCGAACAAGTCGGGTTGGACGGCTCGCTCATAGTACGTATAGGCTCTGCAACCGTCGCGGTGGACGCGGGCGAGGTTTCCATAATACGCGAAGTGGAAGATTAAATAGCGAAACAATTTACGCAAATAAAAACGACGGAGCTTATACGGCTTCGTCGTTTTCGTTTATTAACTTTATTTCTTTTCTTTACGGCGTTTATCGTTAATTATATCGAGCGCGGCGGGATCGATCACCGTTATCCCCTCCTCTTTGGCGATAGACACCATTTGAGTGAGCGCGGCTTTAAGGAATATGCGCGGAATTTTAGTGAGCCGCGCGCACGCTTCGTCGGTAAACGTTACTTCGGGATCGATGCGTTTTGCCGCGTACATTACCGAGTTCACGTCGCCGTCCTTTGCAGGGATCTTTTCGGGGAACGGCTTTTTGAACGCCGAGCACCAGAAGTTAGTGCTGTCGCGGTAGCCGTAGTCGACGGGAACGGGCGGGAAATTTTTCGCGGTAACGCCGTCGACGATCGAATTGTAATACTTCTCTTTCATGAGAATTTTATCTATCTTCAAAATGAAATGCGCGCCGAACTTGCTCGTTATGCCGTTAAAGTTGCGGTACGGCGGCTCGTAGCCTTCGAGATTGCCCGCTTTATCGAGGTGAGCGTCTTCAAGCGTGTCGTCCCAAGTACACTCGAACACCTGAAACGCTTCCTTAACGACCAACGGTCGTTCGCCGTCCGCTATACCCTTTTCGAGCGTGAACGAGCAGTCTTTCATTTTCTCGTCGGTAGTGTCGCCGGGAAAGCCGAGCCGCACCGCCTCGCGGAAATACTTGCGGTCGTCGGGAATGAAATTGATCGACACCTTGCTCCCGCGCAGAATGTTTTGCGCAGTGTTCGAGCTGTTGCGGCACTCCAAAAGCATTGCGTAATATTCCTTGCCCGCAATGTAGTACGGAAAGCACAGCGAGTACGCGCCGAGATTGGTCTTGCCGTTCTCGCTCACCGTGCCGATAAGCGTTGTCGGCATGGGAAAGAACGACGAAGTTTGGTAGAAATTGTCTACTATCCTAAGATCCTTGAATGAACTCATAAATCACCCCTCTATATTATGTTTATTTTTAATCGCCATCGGCTATGCGCCGCAAAGCTTCTTCCTCGGTCAATTCTTCGTAGTCCCAAATCGGATAATCGCCGAAATCCATCGTTGCATCCGAAAGACTTAAACTCAAATCCCAATCGTTTATCCACTTGCCGTCCAAGAAAAATTCAAAGCGTTCAGACGCGCATTCGCGATTGCCGACTACTTCTCTTGCAATATATTCTTCGTGAAACTCGTAATAATAATATTTGGGTTTCTTGTCTTTTTCTTCGGAAAGTGAACTCATTTTATTCCTTTTAAATATTTTTTACGTTAAATTTGCTTTACCAATCACACTTATTTACTATCCAAACCTTTTCGCCTTCCAATATATACTCCACGGTGGTGTTTGTCAGTTTATTAACCACATAGAAAGGATATATGCTGCGTGAATAATGCCCGTCTACTACGACACGAGCCCCGTCCGCCATTAAAAAGAAGTCCGCAAAAAAATCAGGATACGTCACTTCGTCCAAGGTGCCGTAAAAACTGACGGCAGATTTAAATATCTTTTGATAGTGTTTGTATAATACCAACGTGTGTATTACGAACCGTAGATAAAGAACGATTGCAAAACAATAGCCCAAAACAAAATATATAATATAATCGACCGCCGCGTCGGAGAATACCAAATAAATACCCACGCCCGTGTATACCAAAACACAAAAAGTTATCATACATAACGCTGTCATTAATCTATCGAATAAAATTTTAGCTGTAAAATCTCGCTCCACCTTGACTACCTCTCGTGATTTAACCAAATTATAGCACATAAAGAATACTTTTTCAAGTAATTATGTATACAAAAAAAGACCCTCACAAGAGTGTCCGTTTTTGCGATGGAGCAGTCGTAACCTAAAACGAATTTTTATGTAAAACAACTTCATAACTTGTGTCGTAAAAAAAACACCGTCGGCATCTTTTTAGCTATTTACACAACTCATCGAGTATGTTATATTTATAGTTTAGCTGTGTATGGGGACGAAATGATATGTATTTAAACTTTTAATATCGACTATCAAGAATATTACGGTAATAAGTATCGTTATAACGCTGAGTACGATTCCTACACATTTTAAGTTTACTATGTCGTTTCTTTTGATTCTTCTATAACGCAAAACGCAGATTATCCATCCGATAGTAGCGGCAACAATTATTACCGAACAATATATTATGACTAAGACGGTTTCTGTGACGCTATTATATATTACAATATTAAGGATCAATCCCACAACTGCTACAATCAGCGAATATACAAATCCAAACATTGTATACCTCCATAAACACATTATATAGTAATACCGTTATCGCAAAGTTAAAAGAATTGTAATGCTTTGCCGCAAAAACGTAAACAAAAAACCTAAAACAAAGTGATTCGTTTTAGGTTTTGCTTGGTGGACGGGGGTGGATTCGAACCACCGAAAGCGAAGCTGACAGATTTACAGTCTGTTCCCTTTGGCCACTCGGGAACCCGTCCATATCTTGGTGATCCATCCGCGACTCGAACGCGGGACAACTTGATTAAAAGTCAAGTGCTCTACCAACTGAGCTAATGGACCAATCGCAACCATATTATTCTATCATTTATATCAATGAATGTCAAGCGAATTATCGGCATTTTCCAACAATTTGAAAAATGCGTTTTTTACGTTTTGCAACTACTCAACTAAAATCTTTATTTCGTATATATCCTCGAAAAAGATTTTATCGTCGCCGAGCGAAATAAATTTAAGCGCGTAGTCGATTTTAGTCACTTCGCCAATAACGGTTACTTCGTGATAAGCGCGGTAACACGTTATTTCTACCCTGTCGTGCTTTTGCACGCGGGCGAGCATTTTGCTTATTTCCTTGACGGTTTCCTCGGTCAATTCGCGCTTTTCCACTCGCAGGTGTTTTTCTTCTTTTTCTTTCAACGCTTCGCGCAAGCCCTTCATTGCGTCGAACGCCAAAAATTGTTTAGCTCTTTCCGCTCTCGTCATCGCCCGCTCTGTGACCTCCTATAAAAGTATTGCGTTCGCGCTGGGTGGCGCAGTCCAAAAAGTTAGTGCCCATGAGTATTGCGTTCTTGCCGTATTTGCTCTTAACGCCCAGAACGGCGCGCTCGCGGCTTTTCTCTTTCTCGACCGCCGTCATATCCGTAAACAAATCGTAGCTTTCGTAGCTCTCGTCCACAACGTTCTCGAAGTCGATAGACAGCCGCCTTATCGGCACCGTGCGGCTAGTCGTTTTATCGTATATTTCCATTACCGCGGGAGTGAGCACCGAGCCGAGCGCGGTCCTTACGCCCAGTCTTTTCGCGCCGCCCGTGCCCTCTATCTCGCTGCGTGAATAGTTTACGCCTATCCCCACCTTATCGGTCACTACGTGCCGACGCATAAGCTCGTGCATACCGTGCATCGCCATTTCTTCCATGACTATGCGCGCTTCGGCGAACGAATAGTCGCGCGGAAGAATTTGCGAGAACGACACCGAGTGCGCCTTGCTCTTGTAAGATTTTATGTCCGCTATCGTGCAGCTTTCCCTGCCGAACGCGTGGTCGATCAGTAATTCCGCATTCACGCCGAATTCCTTGTACAGCAAGTCGACGGGCGCGGATGCCACGCCGTGCATATCGTAAATAGCGTAGCGCGCGAGCCGTTTAGCCGTGCCGTCGGCTATCTGCCAAAAGTCGGTTATCGGTTTATGGTTCCACAGCGTTTGCTTGAAGATTTCTTCGTCGAGATAGCCTATATGCGATTTATTCTTTTTAGCCGTAATATCGAGCGCTATTTTGGCGAGGAACAAGTTAGTGCCTATCCCCGCCGTTGCGGGTATATGCTTGCGCGCGGCGATCTCTTTTACCAGCTTTTGCGCAAACTCGATTTTGTCGAGCTTGTAAATTTTAAGGTAGTCGGTGGCGTCGATAAACGCTTCGTCGATCGAATATACGTGAATATCGTCGGGCGAAATGTAATCAAGGTATATATCGTAAATGTCGGCGGCGTAGTCCACGTAAAGCTTCATGCGCGGCGGCGCGACAATGTATTCTATATTATTGGGAATTTCTGACAGCCTGCACCTGTTGCGCACGCCCTGGGCTTTTAGCTTTGGCGAAACGGCTAGACACAATGCGTTTTTTCCACGCGAAAGATCGGCGACGACGAGATCTATGTCGAACGGGTTAAGTCCGCGCTCGGCGCACTCGACCGACGCGTAAAACGTTTTCATGTCTATACAGTAATAAGTGCGCTGTTTGCCCGCCATCTTCTAGTTCCTTTAAGATATTATATCATTAAACCGTATTAAAAACAAGTTTTTACTATTAGTATAATCGCTGCCTCCCTGAATTATTTACTTTGGTTATTACCGCGTATCGCTTGACATCGATTGAAAACAAGCATATAATTTCTTACGGTATGGATTATCGGTTTTTACTTGATCTTGCTATAATTTTGTTCTTTACGAAGGTACTGGGGCTGCTCATGAAAAGGCTGGGCTTGCCCCAAGTCGTAGGAATGCTTCTCGCAGGTATTCTCATAGGCCCTGCTATTTGGTCGCCGATGACGAACGACGCGTTCGTACCCGTGCGCAGTTCCGAGTTTTTGAAATTCCTCGCCGAGCTCGGCGTGATAATGATCATGTTCGGCGCGGGGCTCGAAACGGATATAAAGGAGCTTAAACGCTCGGGGCTTAAAGCGTCGATAATCGCGCTTGCGGGCGTGCTCGTTCCGCTCGGGCTCGGGTTTTCGATCGCTATCCCCTTCTTCGGGCTTACCGATACAACTTCGGTTTTGAGCTGTGTATTCGTCGGCGTTATCATCACCGCGACGAGCGTTTCCATTACGGTAGAAACGCTACGCGAGCTCGGCAAGCTCAAAGGCAGGGTCGGCACGGTCATTCTCTCCGCCGCGATAATTGACGACGTTATCGGCATTATAGTTTTGACCTTCGTGATCGGGCTGCAAAACCCCGAGGAAGCCAACCCATACATGGTTTTGCTCAAAACCGTTCTTTTCTTCGTAATAGGTATCGGCGTTGGTATCGGCTTGAATTTTCTGTTCCGTTGGCTCGCAAAGAAGTATCCGCATAAACGGCGTGTGCCTATTTTCAGTCTTGTCGTTTGCTTCGTTTACGCGTTTTCTGCGGCGCATTTCTTCGGCATAGCCGACATTACGGGCGCGTACCTTGCGGGCATTATGCTATCAAACATCAAAGAAACGGGCTACATAGAACGAAAGGTCGACGTGAGCTCGTACATGATTTTTACGCCCATATTCTTCGCAAACATAGGCATAGAAACATCGTTCGCAGGCTTCGAGCCGCAAATACTGTTGTTCTGCTTCCTGTTCATTTTGGCTGGGCTCGGCGGCAAGATCATCGGGTGCGGGCTCGCCGCAAAAGTTTGTCGCTTCTCTTGGAAGGACTCGACCAAGGTCGGCGTGGGCATGATGGCGCGCGGTGAGGTTGCGCTTATCGTCGCGCAGAAAGGCATTAACGCAGGGCTTCTGCCGTCCGTCTATCTCTCGGCGGTAATACTGCTCGTTATAGTATCGTCGCTTATAACGCCCATAGTGCTTAAACTTATGTTCAGAAAAGAAAAAGATCCACCGCCCGACTGTACGTCCGACGACACGGGATCGTCGCTATCGCCCATTGACGATACGGCAGAAATTTCGGAAGAACCTGCCGAAGTAGATATTACGCCGCAACCGTCTGATATTTATTAAATAGCATTAAAAATAACAGCATCTTTTGGGTGCTGTTTTAATTTTCAGTAATCAACGAGGATTGCCCGCGTATTCGCCGCGCTACTTATCTCACCTACCCCTGCCAAATACAAAAAACACCCATAAAGGGTGCTTTTTGTATTTGGCAGGGGTAGAAAGATTCGAACTTTCGTAATGACGGAGTCAGAGTCCGTTGCCTTACCGCTTGGCGATACCCCTATGCTATACGGCAGACAGATTATTTTAAGTGGCAGGGGTAGCAGGATTCGAACCTGCGAGTGCGAAAGTCAAAGTCTCGTGCCTTACCGCTTGGCGATACCCCTACGTTGCCACCACTCACGTAGTGGCTATTTTAATGGGGTGAGTAAAGGGATTCGAACCCTTGGCCTCCAGGGCCACAACCTGGCGCTCTAACCAACTGAGCTATACCCACCATATGGCACGCCCGGGGGGATTCGAACCCTCGACAAACGCCTTAGAAGGGCGCTACTCTATCCAGCTGAGCTACGGGCGCACTTCATGGAGCAGGTGATGGGAATCGAACCCACGTGGTCGGCTTGGAAGGCCGAAACTCTACCATTGAGCTACACCTGCGCGCGCAAATCCGCTCCATATGTGCTTATCAAGAATATCATATTTGAGAGCATTTGTCAACAATTTTACGCCCATTGATAACGCTAATTATAACTTTATTTTATCACGCGTTGCCCTACGGCAGTTCGGTCACGAAATGCTGTTTGCTTATAAACTCCGCGCCGTTGCTCGCTACCAGTGCGTACGAACCGTTGTACAGCGACCCGGGGTTGATAAAATGTATTCCCTGCACTTTCCTGTCTATGTATTGGTGGGTATGCCCGAAGAACACCAGCTTGCAATGCGCGAGCGATGCCGCGACGAACAGCTTTTTAAGGTCTTTTTTGACCTCGTATCTGTCGCCGTGCGAGATGAGCGCTTTCGTTCCGCCGAGCGTTACCGTTGCAGTGTCTGACAAATGACTTTCCACGTCGGTATTCCCTTTCACCATGACTATGGGAACGAGAATACTGCCGCGCAGCATCATTATGTCTGCAACGCCGTCGCCGCAATACACAAAGTAGTCTGCGGAATTGATTACGGGTATGATCTTGGTGATATTGTCTATGTTATGGTGCGTATCGGATACTACGACCATTTTATAAAGCAAACCGCTTTCGTCCATACTTTACCTCTTACTCGCCCTAAGCTTATTTACAAGATCGGCAAGCGCCCTGCCGCGGTGGCTTACGCCGTTCTTTTCCGCCTCGCTCGCCACGCCGAACGTTTTGCTGAGATCGTCGCTGAAAAACACGGGATCGTAACCGAACCCGCCGCTCCCCTCGCGCGCCGCCGTGATATACCCTTCCGTCGTGCCGAAGCCGTTGACAACGTTTTTGCCGTCGTAATATACTATGCTCGACGCGAAGTGCGCGCGCCTATCGGTTTTGCCGTCGAGCGCGGACAGGAGCTTATTTATGTTTTCCTCGTCCCCGCCGCCGCTGTACCGCGCCGAGAAAACCCCGGGCGCGCCGCCGAGCGCGTCCACGCACAAACCACTGTCGTCCGCAACGGTCGGCAGCCCGCAGATTTCATATAATGCTTTTGCCTTAATATAAGCGTTCTCGTAAAAGGTGCTACCCGTTTCTTCAACGTCAAAGTCTATCCCCAAATCTTTGGGCGAAAGCACCTCGTATTCCGTAAGTATCGCGCGAAATTCCGCGAGCTTACCTTTATTTCCGCTTGCCAAAACTATTTTATTCATGACTATAATTTTACGCCTATTTTTCCTAAATATCAATTAAAAACCGAGTGTTTTTTATTTTCGTTTGAACTTATCGCCCAAATGCATTATGAGCAAATTTTCCATGTCACTTATACTGCCCTGCGTTATGGAAGCCTTGTCGATAATATGGCACTGCATCCTCGATATGTACAGGAAGTAATACGCCTTGTTTTCGACGACCTTATACAAGTACGAGTATTTCGCCTTGGTAGTCGAATAAAACTCGTCGTCCTTCTTCTGCACCATGGTGATACCGTCGTCGTCGAAGGTATAAATTTCTTCTGTTTTATCGCTTATGTACGAAGCCGATTTATCGATACGCTTCTGCAACCATAGCGTGAGCAAATAGCTGAGCGGTGCAAACAGCACGCCGAAAACTAAACAAAAAATAGCGTAGTATAAATCGCCGTCGTCCTCGCGAACCAAAAAGCCCATGATGCCGAGCCCGATAAATATCAGGCTTATCAGCGCGAATAACCACCAAAACCTCTTAAAAGTATTGTTGTTTACCGCTTTGGTCTTGCTCGAATCGAGTACCGTTCTGAATTCAACCATAATATTGCCCTGCCTTACTCGTCGGCACTCGAAACTTCGGTTGCCGACTGCGCGGCTTCCTCCGCCGCGTTATCCTGCGATACGATTTCTTCCGTTACGCTTTCCGCCGCCGTATTTTCGGGCGTATCGGCGGGAGTCTCTACGATTTGCTCAACGGGCGCGTTTTCTTCAACCTTCTCGGGCTGTTCCGCGTCTTTTTTCTTTTTCCGCCTGAAACCTATGGGGCGCGGCGGCAGGTCGTCTTCAAGCGAACTGAAACCCTTTCCGCGCACCTCTACGCTATCCTGAACCATTATGAACGCTTTATTGTCTACCGATTTGACGATCGATTTAAGCTGTTCGAGTTGACGGTTCTTAACGCACGTTAGCAAAACGTTATGCTCGGTCGAGGTGTACATTCCCTTGCCGTTCCACATGGTAACGCCGCGCGGGCTTTTCTCTAACAGCGCTTTGGAAATTGCCTCGCCATTGTCAGAAACGATTATACAGAGCTTGGACTTATCAAAGCCCGTAACGATCAAATCTATCAATTTGTTAGCCGTGAAAATGACAATAAGCGCATAGAGCAAATTAATCGGGCTTTTCGTAGCTATCGCGCCGGCGATAACTATTATGCCGTCGAGAACGGGCAAGCACGTGGTTATTTTAATGACTTTTACATACCGCACTATTATCCGCGCAACGGTCTCCGTGCCGCCGCTCGAATAGTTGGAACGAACGAACAACCCGACGCCTATACCCTGACACACGCCGCCGTACAACGCCGCCAAAAGAGTATTGTCGGTAATCGACGGAAGAAACAATGCGAATACGTCTGTGACCACGCCGAGAACAACTATCGTTATAAGGCTTTTGACCACAAACTTCCAGCCGAACGGTCTTATAGATAAAAGCAAGATAGGCACGTTTACAATGATAATCAGTATACCTACGTTGAACTGCTCGTACAACGCGTGAACGATAACGCCGATACCGCTTACCCCGCCCGCTACGATTACGTGCGGCGACAAAAACAAGTTTAGCGCCAACGCGTAAAAACAGCAGCCGACAAGCATCATGACGAAGTCTAATATGTCTTTCTTATGTATAAGTTTAGCCATTGACCGAAACCTCGAAAACTGAACTGAAAACGATACGCTTTGATTATATTAAATATCGTTAAATTTGTCAACCGAATAGATAAACGCTTGCAAAAAACTCGTGCCTGTGATAAAATAATTTTTGTAAATATTTTATGCGAGCGTGGCGAAATTGGCAGACGCGCCGGACTTAGGATCCGGTGGGCAACCGTGCAGGTTCAAGTCCTGTCGCTCGCACCATAAGGCACCCCTTGCGGGTGCCTTAATCGTGCGACAGGCTTGAACCCTGGGGCGTGAGCGTATAGAAAATATGCCTGTGGCATATTTTTAGCGAACGCGCGAGCCGCTATGCGGCGAAGCGGGCGGTTTGCGAAGCAAAACGCGCCAGTCCTGTCGCTCGCACCAATTTTTTACAAGAGTATGAATATGAACAACAAAGAAACAAATTGCATATGTCCCGTTTGCGGGCAAAGCAAATTTGATGATGAATTTGATATTTGCAACGTGTGTTTTTGGGAAAATGATACTTATCAATCGGACAATCCCGATGAAGACGGCGGAGCAAATCGCCTTTCGCTCAGTGATTACAAAAAGTGGTGGGATGCGCTTGAAGCAATCTTACCTATTCTCATAAAACAGTATGATATAAAATCGGGCAAACGCGCACACTGGAAATACGACGATATGATAGTTTCGAGAGAAAATGTGTCCGCTTTTATTAACGAAATGACGAAACATAATATAGAGCTGTGCGCAAGCTTTTACTTTATGTGCGAGAAATATCATTTTAATGAATATACTTTCGTAGGGTATCCGTCAATAAATTCTCAAACCGTAAAAGAAACCAACGACGAAATACTCGATATGATATTTACCGACGACCCAATAAGCGTATGCAAAAAATATAAAATGAAACAGGTATTGAAGATCTTACAAAAGAGCAAAGATATTATAAATACTTGGAAGCAGCTCACCCCGCATATTTGCGTTATGCCCAACCCGACTTTTTTACCCACTTTTTAGAATGGAGCAAAAAAACAACAAACAGACTATTACATAGTCCGTTTGTTGTTTTACACTTCTTCCAAAATAACGGCGCGCTTGCCTTTATACTTTACGGGGAAAGTATCCAGTCTTTTCAGGTGATCGACGTAGTCCGTAGTATAAACCGCGCAGGTTTTGTACTTGCGGACTTGGTTCCCCACCCTGTACGCAAAAACTACTCGCGTATAGCTCCGCTCCGACGCCGAAAGCACGGAGTTACGCCCGCCGCCGTACTCATAGTATCCTTGCGTGCCTTCGAACATACCGACCGTTTCCGTTCCGTGCTTGAACACGTCCATTAAAATCAAATGCTTACATAAAAGCACGAGCATACCAACGACGCCGGCTAAGAACACCGCGCCGAACAGCGCTATCATGAAATATACTCCGCCGATACCATCGATTTCACCGCCACTGACAACGAAACAACAAACGCATATAATAACTTCGGCGACCGCACCGAATGCAGCCCATACCGCAAGCATGAACACAGAAGATGAATTTACGGTTCTTACCTTATACATATCAAGGATATGATATCAATTACACACCTGTTTGTCAACCGATTACGGCAAATCGAATATCAGCCCGACCGCCACTTCAACGGCTAAACCTATAAATACCAATCCACCCAATATCGCGGCGTAACGCGAAAGCTTGTTGCCGAACTTTTTGCCGACGACAAAGCCGACCAAAAAGAACGCTAATATTACCGTCGCTATCACCGCCGCGCAAAACGCCGTATCGCCTATTCCGTAATCGGGCACGGTAAACCCCGCCGCAACTGCGTCCATGGCGGCTACCGCGCTCTGCACGGAAAACTCGGCAAGCCCCGTCGCGCTTTTCTCTTCGCCGCGCTTAACGCCCTCTACGATCATCTTTACGCCGAGAAACAGAAGCACGACGATAGCCGCGACGGACAGTATTTTTTCCACACGGTCGATATTTTCGGCGACCGTTTTAACTACCGCGTAGCCTATAAATAAGGCTACGGCATGGAACGCCGCGAAGATAAACGCATACAAGCACGCCGTTTTAAGGCGCATATTTGCGTTTTTAAGCCCGTTAGCGAGCGCGACGATAAAAGACTCGAACGCAAGCCCGACTGCCAGCATAACGCTATTTAAGACCACGCTGCCGCTCATATCGCGCTACGAAATGTATGTAGTAACGATTATTTCGACGGCGATTGCGATGAACGCCAAACCGCCTATAATCGACGCGGCTTTTTCGAATTTTATTCCGAACCGCTTACCTACCGCAAACCCAACCGTATAGGCAATAAAGGTCACCGCGCCTATTATGCCCGAGCAAAGCAGTGCGTGGCATACCGAATATTCTTCGATCGTAAAACCCACCGTGAGCGCGTCGACCGAGGTTGCGGCGCACTGTGCGACTATCGCGCCGAACCCGAGCGCGACCTCTTTCGGCTCGCCGCCGCCCGCGCGCCTTACTTCCATTATCATCTTGACGCCGAGGAACACGAGCACGGCAACCGCGCCCCAGGCGAAAAATATTTCTATCCAAGGCGCGTACCCGAACGCGAGCGAAGCGACGCCCCACCCTATCATTACGGCGATTATTTGGAATAGCATGAACGTGACGGCGACGCACACCGTTCTACGCTTTTTCATCAGCGGTAAGTTCATACCGTTGGCGAGGGCGACTATAAACGCGTCGATTGCAAGCCCAACCCCGAACAGTATGCTATTAACGTAAAAAAGCGCTTTTGTATCCATGTTTTTCCGTCACTCGTACTATCGGTATATGCCGCCCTACCGCTAAATGCGCTTTACAAACCTTAAAATAAATGCTACAATTACGTTATAAACAAAAGAAAAGGAAGTACATACAAATGCTTAAAGCCGCACTGTTCGACCTTGACGGAACGCTACTGCCCATGGACCAGGATGCGTTCGTAAAAGCCTACTTCGGGTACATGACCAAGAAAATGTATTCTCACGGCTACACCGATCCCCAAAAGCTTATTAAGTCGATTTGGGCGTGCACAATGAAAGTAGTCATGAACGACGGGAGCAAAACGAACCGCGAAGTGTTTTGGGACGAGTTCGCCAAAATTTACGGCGAAAAGGCTCGTGACGACGAAAAGAAGTTCGACGAATACTACCGTAACGAGTTCCAAGCGGTAAAAGAAGTATGCGGGCACGAAAAGCGCGCCAAAAAAGTAACCGATTATCTTAAAAGCAGCGGCATTCGCGTAATAATCGCCACCAACCCCATATTCCCCGCCGTGGGAACGCACTCGCGTATGCGCTGGGCGGGGCTCGATCCCGACGAGTTCGAGCTTGTTACGACCTACGAAAACACGGGCTACTGCAAGCCTAACCCCGCATATTATACCGATATACTCAATAGAATCGGGCTCGAACCCAAAGACTGCATTATGGTCGGCAACGACGTCGACGAGGATATTATTCCGTCCACATCGCTCGGCATGGACGCATTCTTGCTCACCGACTGCCTTATAAATAAAAACAATATCGATATTAACAAATACGCACACGGAAATTTCGACGATTTGCTCGAATATCTATCGTCGCTGTAATAAAACTCAAACAAAATAAAAGGTGGCTGTACTTACCGTAGTTCCCATAAAGAATTGTAGGTAAGCCGTAAATAAAAAAGACGCGACTTCAATTCGCGTCTTTTTTGTTGGATAACTAAGCTACTTGTAGACTAGTGAGATTCGAGTTAGACTCTATTTACGGAAGTATTTTTATGCATTTATCATAAGCGTATTTTAATATAAGGGCAGAAATAACAGCAGTTGCAAATTCTACAATCGGGAATGTCCACCATACAATATTTTCAGCATTTCCCGAAAGCGTAAAAAGATATGCAACGGGAAGAACGAGCAAGCACAACCTTAGAAATGAAATAAGCAGAGGAAACAGTGCGTATCTGAAAGCTTGTAATACGCCTTGCACCGCTACGCTGAACGCCATAAAGATATATCCCATACTTGCGATGCGGATCGCGGTAGTAACGGTGGTCTGAATTGCGTCACTGCCCTCGCCGCTTGCCATACCGAATAGTTTTGCGAGCGGAACAGCAAGGCTCTCAAATAAAATTGTTATAACGATAGCGACGATAAGCGAATCGATAATACCGAACTTAATACAGGCTTTTACACGCTGTTTGTTCTGCAAGCCGTAGTTAAAAGATAAAACAGAAATAATCGTATTGGATAATCCGAAAGCGGCAAACAACGCAAACTGCATAACCTTGTAATAAATACCAAAACTGCCCTGCAACAATTCGGCAGTTTCTTTTACTTTTACCGTACCAAGAATACTCGTCATGCCGAGCATCATTACGGAAAGTAAGCCTTGCATAATTGCGGCGGAAATTCCTATTTTATATATGCCCTTAATAACAGTCCAGCTCGGCTTTAAAGCTTTGATACTGTTTTTCAGTTCTTTGTTCGTAATGTAGTGAAAGAGCATAGCCACAACGAGCGAAACAATCTGTCCTATTACCGTCGCCCACGCCGCTCCGTCTATTCCCATTTTACAAGGGTAGATAAAAACATAGTCTAAGACAATATTTGTAACCGCACCCGATATTTGCGAGATCGTGGAATATAACGTCTTGCCCGTCGCCTGCAAAAAGCGTTCGTAAACCGTAAAGCCAATTGCACCGAATGAAAAACAGCAGCAAATCTTTAAGTAACTTGCGCCCATTTCGGCGGCTTGCACATTCTCCCCCGCCTGCATAGATATAAACCAATTACAGCCGAATAGCCCAAAGATGAGAAACACTGCGTAAATGCAGACACCGAGGAAGATACCGTTACCCACTGTTTTTGATGACCCGTCGACGTCTTTTTCGCCTAACTTTTTAGAGAGCAATGCGTTTATTCCCACACCCGTACCTACGCCGATCGCAATGATCAATAATTGAACCGGGAAAGCATAAGTAAGCGCAAGGTTGCCGGCAATGCCGTCGTCGCCCATATTGATAACGAACGCCGTATCTACAATGTTATATACCGATTGCAATATCATAGATATGATCATCGGCAAGCCCATTTGCCAAATGAGCCTGTGCATTGAAGTAGTTTCCATTTTGTTTTGCTTGATTTCTTCCATTTTTTACTCCTAACAAAAAAGTGCGTAAGTCCGTTTAGCCGGACTTACGCACAAAAAGTGCTACTCACTTGAAAATATTATAGCATACCGATTACAAAATTGCAAGCATATTTATAGAATTTTGATTTACTCTAGAAGTTAAGCTTTACAACCACATTTTATTCCATTTCGAACGCGCCGGTATACAGCTGATAATACTGACCTTTTTGTTCGAGAAGCTTTTCGTGACTGCCACGCTCGATTATTCTGCCGTGGTCGAGCACGATTATCACGTCCGAATTCTTGATAGTAGACAGCCTGTGTGCGATAACGAATACCGTTCTGCCGTGCATGAGCGCGTCCATGCCGCGAGATACGATAGCTTCGGTGCGCGTATCGATACTACTCGTAGCTTCGTCGAGTATCATGACGGGCGGGTCTGCAACCGCGGCACGCGCTATCGAAACGAGCTGACGCTGACCCTGCGAGAGATTTGCGCCGTTGCCGCTGAGCATAGTGTTATACCCTTCGGGAAGCCTTGTAATAAAGTCGTCCGCGCCCGCAAGCTTAGCCGCAGCGATGCACTCCTCGTCGGTTGCGTCGAGCTTGCCGTAACGGATATTGTCCATGACCGTGCCGGTAAACAGGTTTGTGTCTTGAAGCACCACGCCGAGCGAGCGCCTGAGATCGGCTTTCTTTATCTTGTTGATGTTTATGCCGTCGTAGCGCACCTTGCCGTCGGCTATGTCGTAGAACCTGTTTATAAGGTTTGTTATCGTGGTTTTGCCCGCGCCCGTCGCGCCGACGAACGCCACCTTTTGCCCGGGCTTGGCAAAGATCGACACGTCATGAAGAACGGGTTTACCCTTTTCGTACTCGAAATCGACTTCTTCGAGCACCACGTCGCCCATCAGCTTGGTATAAGTGACAGAGCCGTCCGCCGAGTGCGGATGCTTCCACGCCCACATACCAGTGTGCTCCTCGCATTCCACTATCTCGCCGTCGACCTCTTTGGCGTTTACGAGCGTTACGTAGCCGTTGTCGACCTCTGGTTGTTCGTCCATAAGCGCGAACAAACGATACGCACCCGCGATACCCATAATGACCGAGTTGACCTGGTTGGATACTTGATTGATATTGTTGCAGAACTGCCGCGTCATCTGTAAAAACGCAACGACGATCGCAATGCTGAAAACACCGATCGAGCCGTCGACCAAAACGCCGATACCGATATTGGCTTTTTCTTTGAGTATGAGCACGCCGCCCACCAACGCTACTACAACGTACAGAACGTGACCGATATTGCCGAGTATGGGCATTAGCATATTGGCAAAACGGTTGGCACGGTAAGATTGATCGAACAGCTCCTCGTTGACCTTATCGAAATCGCGTTTCGCCTGTTCCTCGTGGCAAAATACTTTAACGACCTTTTGACCGTTCATCATTTCTTCAATAAAGCCTTCGGTCTTGCCTATCGAATGTTGCATCGCTCTGAAATATTTGCCCGCACCGCCGCCGACCGTTTTGGTGACGAACACGATAACAAATATACCGACTACGACGATAAGCGTGAGCCAAACGCTGTACCACAGCATGATGATAAAGAGCGTCAGCACCATAATCGACGAAGTAAGTAGCTGCGGAAGCGACTGCGAGATCATTTGGCGCAGTGCGTCGATATCGTTGGTGTAATAGCTCATGATATCGCCGTTACTGTTGGTGTCGAAGTATTTGATGGGCAGGTTTTGCATACGGTTGAACATTTCACAACGCGTCTTTTTAAGGAAGCCCTGCGTAATAACCGCCATCATTTGCTTGTCGACTGCGCCCATTATCAGCGATACTACGTACAGCCCGATAAGTATGAGCATATACTCGGTTATCTTGCCGCCGTAAACCGCCCAACTGCCGTCTCCACCCGCTTTACTCACTTCAAGCGCCTCGTAAACGACCGAGAATACGCGTTCCATGAATATGGACGGAAGCGAGCTGATAACCGCATTGATAACGATGAACAATAGCACAACCGTCATCATTACGGGATAGCATTTGAATAGCGCTTTGATCGTGCGCCCCAACACGCCTTTATGTTTTTGTC
This sequence comes from Clostridiales bacterium, assembly GCA_014799665.1. Lineage (NCBI taxonomy): Bacteria > Bacillati > Bacillota > Clostridia > Eubacteriales > Clostridiales bacterium. Next base: position 363,811 of record JAAVHP010000012.1, on the reverse strand, counting down.
GGGGCATATTCTGTTGCTTATTCATTGTCCGCCCCCTTTTTGTTCTGCGTGTTGAACACTTCGGTATAGATAGCGTTCTTGCCGAGAAGCTCTTTATGCGTGCCGACGGCGTTTATCCTGCCACCATCCAGTATAACTATCCTGTCCGCGTCCTCGACCGACGAAGTGCGCTGCGCTATGATTATCTTGGTCGTTTCGGGAATGTACTCGCGGAACGCCTTACGGATAAGCGCGTCGGTGCGCGTATCGACGGCGCTCGTCGAGTCGTCGAGAATCAAAATCTTGGGCTTTTTGAGAAGCGCGCGAGCGATACACAATCTTTGCTTTTGACCGCCCGATACGTTTGCGCCGCCCTGCTCTATGTAAGTGTCGTAGCCGTTCGGGAACGACCGAATGAACTCGTCGGCTTGCGCGAGCTTGCACGCTTCGATAAGCTCCTCGTCGGTGGCGTTCTCGTTGCCCCAGCGCAGGTTTTCTTTGATAGTGCCCGAGAACAACTCGTTCTTTTGAAGCACGACCGCGACCTGGTTTCTGAGCGCGTTGAGTTCGTATTCTTTTACGTCCCTGCCGCCGACCTTTACAACGCCTTCCGTCGCATCGTAAAGCCTCGATATCAGGTTGACGAGCGAGGTTTTGCTCGAACCCGTACCGCCGATTATGCCTATCGTTTCGCCCGATTTTATATGAAGATCGACGCCTTCGAGAACGTTACGTTCTGCGGACAGCGCGTACTTAAAGCTCACGCCGTCGAAGTCGACCGAACCGTCGGTAACATCTTCTACCGCGTTCTCGGGGCTGTGCAGAGTGCTTTCCTCGTCGAGCACCTCGCATACGCGGCGCGCGCTCTCGACCGACATGGTTATCATGGCAAAGACCATGGAGAACATCATGAGCGATACGAGTATCTGCATACCGTACACGATAAGCTGAGAAACGCTGCCCACGTCTACGCTTGCGCCGCTCGATTTGATTATAACGTACGAGCCGAGGAAAAGCACCGTCGACAGCACGCCGTAAAAGAAGAACTGCATGACGGGGTTGTTCCAGGCGAGAATGCGCTCCGCCACGGTGAAGTCTTTTTGAACGTCGGTCGCGGCGTAATCGAACTTCTGCTTTTCGTAATCTTCGCGCACGAAGGTCTTGACAACGCGCATACCGCGCACGTTCTCTTGGATCGACTCGTTAAGGTTGTCGTACTTTTTAAACACGCGGTGGAAGCGCGGCATCGCCTTGCGCATGATAAAGAACAGTATAAGCGCGAGCGGCGGAATAACCGCGGCGAATATCCAGCCGAGATTGCCGCCCATAACAAAAGTCATGACGAGCGAGAAAATCATCATAAGCGGGCAGCGCACCGCGATACGAATTATCATCATGAACGACATCTGCACGTTGTTGGTGTCTGTCGTCATACGCGTTACGAGCGAGGGCGTGGAGAACTTGTCTATGTTCTCGAACGAAAAGCCCTGTATCTTATAAAAAACGTCGCGACGCAGGTTTTTGGCAAACCCCGACGAAGCCTTTGCGCAGTACGCGCCCGACAGCGCGCCAAACAACAGCGATAGCAGCGACATACCGATAAGTATACCGCCGTACATTAATATCTCGTTAATGTTGATTTCCTGCCCTGCTTCTACCTCGATCGCGCTTACGAGCATTGCTATAATGAAGGGAATCAAGCACTCTAACACAACTTCAATCGACACGAAAATAGGCGTCACTATCGCAGCTGCCTTGTATTCTCCTACACTTTTTGCCAATTTCTTGATCATTGCTTATCTACTCTTATCCTAATTAAACGGTGTTTCTATAATTTTAACACCCTTAATTTTTTTTGTCAAACAAAAACCTACTTCTTTGAAAAGAAGTAGGCAAGAAACTTTTAGTGTCGGGTGTTTGCACAGGTGAGTTATTGTTTGCTTCACCCGAATAGCTTCGTGTCGTTATTAATTACTTTATACCACTCGTTTTGAAAAGAAATCGTTGTACGGCTGAATTTTACAGAAGTATGCAGATGATGCCGCCCCTGCCCTCGTTAATTATGCGCGAGAGAGTTTTGCGCATCTTCTTTTGCGTTTCGGCGGGCATTGCCATGACCTTGTTGTTAAGCCCCTCGTTGACAAGGCTTTCGAGCGATTTGCCGAACATATTGGTTTGCCAAATACCCTTCGGGTTTTGCTCGAACTCGGACAGAAGATAGTTGACAAGCTCCTCGCTCTGCTGTTCGGTGCCGACGACGGGCGAAATCTCTGTTTCGATATCGACGCGCATTATGTGCAGGCTGGGCGCGGACGCTTTGAGCTTTACGCCGAACCGCGAGCCCTGCTTGAATATTTGCGGCTCTTGCAGCGTCATTTCGTCCATAGTGGGCGTAACTACGCCATAGCCGTTCTCGGCGACCTCGGCGAGCGCGGACGACAGCTTGTCGAACGAACGCTTGGCTTTGACCAAATCGCCTATCTGCGCCATAAGATCGAACTCGTCGGCGATATCCACGCCGCACTCCTCTTTGAGCGCGCGGTAGAACAACCCGTCTTTTTCCTTGACGGCGTACACCGCTCTGCCCTTGTCGAGCTCGACCGTTTTGAGCTCGATACCGTCGAAGAACTCGCTTTCGCCGAGCTCGACCTCGGTATTGCAGTCGCGCATTTTATTCTTGGCGACGGCAATGCCCATCGACTTCTCGACAAGCTCGGTCACTATGGGATTGGCGGCGTCGAGCGCGCGGATCCAGTTAGCGGTCTGGATATACACGTCGCGGAGCGGGAACTCGTACAGAACAGTCTCGAACAGTTTAACTACGTCGCCCTTATCGAGCTTTTGCACATTGAGCGCGATAACGGCGTTACCGTACTTATCGGACAATGCCTTGGCGAGCTTTTTGGTCTCGGGCGACGACGGCACCGACGAATTGAGTACGATTATAAACGGCTTACCAAGCTCTTTGAGCTCGTTCACCGTGCGCTCCTCGGCGGCTACGTACGCTTCGCGCGGCAGCTCGGTCTTGATCGAGCCGTCGGTCGTCATTACGACGCCTATCGTGGAATGATCGGCAATCACCTTGCGCGTGCCTATCTCCGCCGCACGCTCGAACGGTATGGGCGCGTCCTGCCACGGGGTTTTGACCATGCGCGCGCCGTCGCCGTCCTTATGCCCCGTCGCGCCGTCTACGAGATAGCCGACGCAATCGACAAGCCGCACGTTGATCTTGGCGGTGTCGTTGAGCGTGACGGAAACAGCTTCGCTCGGCACGAACTTGGGCTGTGTGGTCATAACAGCCTTGCCTTCTGCGGACTGCGGCAGCTCGTCGCGCATTCGTTCTAGCTCGTATCCGCTCGCGGACGGAATGACAAACGCGTTCATAAAATTGGTTATGAACGTCGATTTGCCCGAGCGGACGGGACCTACGACGCCGATATAAATATCGCCGCCCGTCCGCTCCGAAATATCTTTGTAAACGTCGTATTCTTCCATGTTACCTCCATCGGGCTAAACTTGATTATTTTACTTATATGTTGCCGAGTGACCGATTATGCCACGGCTTTGATTACGATTTATCGTATGTCGTAACAATACAGAATAGAAGTAAAATAAAAGATGTTTTTAAATGGCAAAAAATCACAGTGATGGAGAATAATAAATAACGCCAAGAAAATACTCGGGTGAAATAAAGAACAAATCACCCGAGTAAATACACGAAATTAAAAGTTTTTTGGTTACTTTTTTGCCTAAAAAAGTAACTTTTCTTGGTTACTTCTTGTTCACAAGAAGTAACTAAAATCAGATACCAACGCAACGGATATACTTGCAGTACAAGCCTTTGAGCGCGTTGCCGTTCGAGCACACGCGGTCGGCGACGTCCGTTATAAAGTTTATAACGAAGTTGTGCTCATTGACCGACAGCTCGCGATTACCGTAAACGCTCTTTTCCAAGATCTCGATAAACCGTTCGGTCCTGCGCTTAGGCACGCCCAGCTTTTCGAGCTCAGCCGCGTCGCACGAGCCCGCATCGTGCTTGACGATTTTATACGCCGCCCTGCCGAACGGCGTTCCCACCGCAGCCAGCGCCTTATTCCTTTTATGCAAAACGAACCTGCGCCGCGCAACAAATACGAAAACGACAAGCGCGATTACCAAAAGCACGACAGCTATCGGCAATAAAGCTTTAAGCGCTGTATACAGCCTGTCTACAACGACCTCGGGCGCGGGCGGGTTCTCGATCACGGGCGGGTTTTCTATTTCCGTGCCGGGCTTTTCCTCGTCCTCGTCGGGATCCTTGGGCGCATTGCTATTCGCGGGTGTATCCGGATGCTCGGGCTCGACGGTAGAGTCGTGCATCTGCTCGGTGAAGTATCCGGGCGTGACCTCTATCGGCAGCCACCCGATCCCGTCGAAATACACCTCTACCCACGCGTGCGCGTCGGCGTCCGTCAGGGTCAGCGTGTACTCGTCCGAAACCTCGCCGTCCTCGGTCTCTACGATAACATTGACGTAATATCCCTCGGCATAGCGCGCGGCAAACCCGAGCGCGCGGTACATATACACCGCAGCCGAAGCGAAGTACGGCGCATTGGCATTTACAATAGTATTATCGAGAAACTCCGTAACAAAATCCTGCGTAATGCCGTCTACCTCGTCGGTAACGTTATAGTTCGCCAAGAAATACGCGCGTATGAGTTGCGTGGCGGTATTAATAGATTTAGTCGTTTCGCCGAGCCGCTCGCGCGCAAGAAGAGCCGTCGCTTCGTCCACGCCGCAATAGGTATCGTACACAAACGCTCTGTACGCGCTCTCGTGCCGCAAGTAGTCTATCATAGCCTGCGTGCGCACCGCCTCGCTGTTCGTCACCCAATCGGCTTGGGTAACGCGCTCGCTGAACCGATCGTCGTCGAAAATAACAAACTCGTAATTTCCCGCAGGGCTCGTTCCGTCGCGAAGGTTAAGGTCGTAGTACGCATTGCCGTTGCTGCTTTCCGTTGCAGTGTACGGCATATAGATATATTTTTTATCGGCGCCCAAATTATCGACGCTTACCTTGTACCTATCCGTACTGCCGGACAGCGACGAGTACCGCGCATACTGCATGAGCGGGATATTATCGTCCTCGCTCACGTAATCGAGCAAACCCTGGTAACCGTTCTGCACGTAGACGTTCTTGTCCGTTTCTTCCCACTTGCCGTTCACGAGATCGCTGCCGACGAAGCCTTTGAGATAGAGCTCGGGCGTTTGATCGGAAACGGTCACCAACAGCCTTTCGGTCTCGCCTGCGTGGAGCTCGCCGCTCTTAAAAAGCTCGCCCTCGGTCAGGCTGTCGTCGCCGAAAATCATAGTCTCGACCGCGGTAGAAATACCGTTATTAATGCCCGATATGAACGAACTGCCGTTATAGAACACGCACGGCAACAGGATAGCCAAAACTACTATACAGCTGCCCAAGCAAATAAACGACGCCTCGAAATTAAGCCCGCGGTCTACGGCAAGCAGCCCCAGCCACGCCACGATTAACAGCGCGACTGCGTACACCGACGGGTACACGCCGCCCATAATAAACGCTATGAGCATGATAAACGCGATCAAGACGTGCACGAAAATCTTTTTGAGCGACAGCCATACTACTACGGCGATCCATACCGACAATACCGACGGGAACAGAAATTGCACCGCAACGCCGCTATTCGACACGGCGAATAATTCACGACCGGAATGCAGATTTTCGTTGACGCGCAAATTGATAGTGTTGGCAAACAGCCTGACGCTATCTGAAAAGGTCTGAAAATCGACTGCTATGCACAGCAACGTATACAGCAAGACAACGCCCAAAGCTATCCACTTAACGTACTTTTTCCGCTCGAAAACCAAGATGACAACTATAAAAGCAACGCCTAAAAGCCCCGCGGCATAATAAATGCCGTTGAACGCAAACGACGAAACGATAATAAGGTACAACGCAGCGAACGCAAACGCGCCGACCGTTATACCGAAAATCCGCGTGCCGTTATCGGCTTCGGATTTCATTATTACGTTTTTGAGCTCTTTTTTTGCCATAAATAAACCGAATCAAAGCACGCAGGTAGCGAGCGCCGTCGCTATCCTATCGTAAGGCACGTTGATTATCTTGTATGCGCCGTTATCCACTTCGCCGAACCCATTGCCTACTACGATGGACGTAATGTCGCAGTTGACGCTCTGTTTAAGCTCGTCGGTATTGACGGCGGTCGTGACGTAAATTATCTTAGTAAACACCGAACACGACGGCACGCGCGTAAGGTAGAACAAGCTTTCGGCATTGCCCTCGTCTACCTTGATACTCATAAGCTTATCCACCATTTGCACGAACGAATCGGCGTCGTTTACGTCGCTACTGCCAAACAAGCCCTTGTCGAACCAGCCGACGGTGTGCGCGTAGCCGTGCATGATCATCGCGTTGGATACGGAAACTGCCGCGTCGAGCACCGAGTTGAGCATATCGTCGGTGGCTTCGTCGTCGAACTTTTTGCGGCTCATATCGACGAGCACCAAAAGATTACGGTCGTCGGTACTGCCGAAGTCCTTGGTTTTGAGCGCATCGAACTTGCCTGACAGCTTCCAGTGCACGGATGACAGACTGTCGCCCGCTTGATAGTCGCGGATATTATAAATTTCGGTAATGTCGTGTCCCTTTTGCGGCAAAACGTTTTCGCCGTAGACCGACTCGTTCTTGTTTACGCCGAGTTCCATTTGCAGGTTGTCGAACAATATGGGCGATACCATGCTCTCGGCGATCTCGTAGCACTTGACCGTGCGCTTGACCACGCCGAAAATATCGATAAGCTTAATGCTGACGAACCTGACGACTATCTTGCCGGAATTGGCGCTTACGTAATCGTAGTCGTGCGGCGCGAACGACAAATCCTTGAACACGAAGTTTTTATACTCTTTCTTATTGAACGTGGCGTTCTCTATCTCGGCGACGACTTCCGCCGTACCCACGAAAAAGCGCGGAGTAACGCCCACCTTTACCGTAAGACGAAGCGTGTTGCCGCGTATGCACGACTGATTTACCTTACAAGAGAATTTGACCTTTCTTTTGGCAAGGCTAAGCGTGAGAAGCGATACGAACGGCAAACAAACAAGGAACACGCAAATAAACAGCGCGATACCGCTGTCTGTTATAATGAGCGTCACGACCGACGCTAGCACCATTAATGCGTATGCGATCCTCTTTGCCAACATAGACCTGTTCTTCCGCTTCCCTCAGTTATTTGCCGAGCGTGGGCTCTACCGTGTTTGCAATTACGTCCTCGCAAACGGCACGCTGGGTATAGCCTTCGAGCTTGGCGCGCGGGCGAAGAATAATACGGTGCGAGCAAACGTCTGCGAAAACGTCCTTTACGTCGCGGGGAACGACGAAATCGCGCCCGTTCAGTATTGCCGAAGCGCGGACCATGCGCGACAACGCCAAAAGACCACGCGGCGATACGCCGAGGTCGATAAGCGGATGGTTGCGCGTGCTTTCGCAAAGGCTTACCATATAATTGAGAATTTCATCCGACACGGTGATCGAGCCGAGGAAGTTCTGTATCTCCTTAATACTGTCGCGATCGGTGACGGGTTTAAGATCGTCGATAGGCTCGCTCGTATTGTGACGGCGCAGAATTTCCACCTGCTCATCCACGCCGGGATACCCTATCGAGAGCTTGACCATAAAGCGGTCGAGCTGCGAATCGGGCAGCGGCTGAGTACCCGCCGAGCCCGTCGGGTTTTGCGTTGCGATACAAATAAACGGGTCGGGCAGAACGTGAGTAACGCCGTCGACCGTGACCGAGTTTTCTTCCATCGCTTCCAAAAGCGCGGACTGCGTTTTAGCCGAAGCGCGGTTGATTTCGTCGCCCATAAACAGGTTGCAGACGATCGCGCCCTTCTTGTAATCGAACGCGCCCGTTTCCTTGTTGTAAACGGTAAAGCCGGTTATATCGCTCGGCATGGTGTCGGGCGTGAACTGCATACGCTTAAAGTCCAGACCGAGCGCCTTGGCAAACGCCAACGCAAGCGTGGTCTTGCCAACACCGGGCGCGTCTTCGAGCAAGATATTACCCTTGGCGTAGACAGCCATAAGAACCTTTCTTATAACGTCGTCCTTACCGATAATTACCTTACCGATCTTTTCTATAATCTCAGCGGATTTTTCGATGATCATAACGATCTCCTCCTGTAGTACAAACTTGGTTTTTATAGCGGGCGCACCGCTTTATTTATAACTCCCACATCTTCGGCTCGTCGCCGTCGAGGTAGAACATTTCATAGCCGTCGTAAGTAATCGTAGGCTTGGTTTCGCTGTACAGCGCACGAATAACACCCTTGCCGTCGTTGACGGTATACTCGTTGGTAGACCCTATCGTACAACCGCGCGTAAGGAAGCCTATATTGGTACCACAGCCCGCCAGCATATCGTTATACTGCGCAAGCGTCATTTTTAGATAAAGATTTTCCAAACCGAACTGTCCGTAAAATGCGCTGGCGCCGATATTTTCTACACTACCGTAAAGCATAACCGTTTTAAGAGTATTGCAAAGTTGCTTTTTTGCGTCGTTTGACGCATCCGTTGGCGCGGGCTCGAACGAGAACGCTCTTTCGCCTATCGACAGTAAAGCCTCCGACCCGTAGAATTCGGTAAGAGCTCGGCATTCGTAAAATGCGTAATTGCCTATACTTCTTATCCCGACGGGGAGGCGCACGCTTGTAAGAGTGGTATTATAAGCAAACGCCCAATCGCCTATCTCGGTAACGCCGCTTTCGAGTTTAAGCTCGGTCATTACGTTTTTGGCGGCGGACAGAATAAGCTTTCTTCCGTCCTTACTGTAAAGGATATTATCCTGCGTTTTGAAATTTTCGTTATCGTCGCTGACAGTGATCGTTTCGAGCGACTTCAACGCGCCGAACGACCAATCGTCTATATTTTCCAAGCCCTTGCCTATTTTTATGCTCGTAAGAGCCGAGCAGCCGTCGAAGGTTTTGTACCCTATCGATATTACACTGTCGGGTATGACGATGCTCTCTATTACGGTATTACCCATAAATACCGCGTCTGCGATAGCAGTTATACCGTCGCGAATAACAACGTTCGGCGAAAAAGCGAGATACATTACTAGCGTATCGCCGGCGTAAACGAGGTTACCGTCCGTCGAGTATTTCTCATTACCCTCTGCAACGGTAAACGTATTTACCTTACGACAACTGTAAAATATATTTGCACCGATATTATTTACCGATTTTGAAAGATTAAGCGTCGTCAACGACGTAGACGCATAAAACGCAGCCTTACCTATATTAAGCAAGCCGTCGTTCGTATTCACTTCGCTTATAGATTTTTGGTACATAAACGCATACGGAATGATGATCTTTACGCTATCGGGCAAAATAATTTCCGCTTCACCGTAATAAGGCGGCACGTAGTAAAGCACGCCGTTTTCGCCGTAATCGATACCGCAAATGCTTCTGCCGTAGAGCACGCCGTCCACTACTTTAAAGTACGGATTATCCTCTGATACCGATATCGTTCTTAAATTCTGCAATCCAAAAAAAGCAGGATTGCCTTTATCGAAGGTCACACCGTCGTCGAGATAGGTATAATTACCGAGCGTCCTTACACTCTTTCCCAGTGTAATACTCCTAATTTTAGAACATGAACCAAACGCACGGTAAGCGATAGAAGTCACGGTATCGGGAATAACGATACTCGTGAGCGTAGTCGTACCGCCGAACGAAAGCTCGCCGATCGACTGAATGCTGTCGCCCCAACCTATATCGGCAAGCGAGGACTGATAGAATGCGCCGTAATCGAGGCTTACCACACTACCCAAATCCAATTCTTTAAGCGTAGAAATATAAGCAAAACACTGTCTCGGGATATCCGTTATCCAAGCGGGGATCGTTAATTCTTCGAGTTTTGTATAAGCGAAACAATAATTAGATAAGGCCGTGAGCGAAGTACAAACGGACAAATCTATCGATTCAAGTTTGCTTCCGTAAAAACAGCTTTGACCGACGTAACGTAGCCCTGCAGGCAGGTCTATGCTAGTAATTCCCGTGTTGTAGAACACCCCGTGCCCGAAGTAATAAACGGTTTCGGGAATTTCTATCTCGGTTATATTGGAACAGCCGCGCAAGGCGTACGACATCATCATCCGCAAGCCGTCAGGAAGCTTGATTTCCGTTAGGCTTGAACAGCCGTAGAAAATATACGCAGGCAGAGCGTGAGAGTATACGTCGCCGTCGTCGTCGGTAAAAGTCAAATCGGGTATATCCGAAACGGTCTTTAACGACCTGCAACCGTAAAAAACGTGACTACCCATGTGTTTGAGGGACGACGGGAACTGCACGCTCTCCAACGCCGTACATTCGGAGAACGCCGAGCTGCCTATGCTTTCCAAACCATCGGGGAACGTTATCGATTTAAGCTGACTGTGTTTATTGAACGCGTCGCCCACGATCGCGACAGTGCCGCTAGCTACCGTATACTCGGTCGGCTTGCCGTATACGTAACTCAATATCATTTGCCCGTTATCGAGCACTGTGTATTGCGCCGTACCGTCATCTATCGAGGATATCTTCGTTTTATAAAAAACTCCCGACATGATCGTAGAAACATTGATCATGCCGTTTATTTTAGACAGCTGAGAATATGCAAAGCAGTAATGGTCGAGATGGGTTAAGCCCTTGGGGATCGTCACCTCGCTCACCTGCCAGTATGCGCACGAATAACTGCCCAATTCCGTTATTGCGTCATGGAACTGCGTGTTCTCGCAACTTGCGGGCATAAGATAAAGGATTTCGTAATCGTCGGAATACAGCGCGCCGTTATACGACGAGAAGTAATAACTGCCTTTATCTACCGTTATATCTTTAAGCCCCAGTGTGTAGATAGCATTCGAAACGGGCACGTCGATCTGTGCGGAAGCCGGAATATGCAGGTTCTCGAAGTTGAAACCATCACCGAAAAGCGTGTTAAGGTCGATATATGTAACGCCCTCCGGTATGACGACCGTGTCGGTCTTTTCGCCGATGTATTTATTGAAAACACGCCGACCGCTGCCGTCGTAGGTTATATCGTAATTTTTAAACTCGTCCTCGTCCATATAGTGGGCGTAGAGGTTGAGCACGCGCTCGGTGCCGGTTGCGGGCGGTTGAAGCACGTAATACCCCGTCGCCGCATTGTCGCCGTAGTCGAACCAACCCTTAAAAAGCTTCGCCCCGTCAGGATCGGCTTCGCGCGCGAGCTCGTCTGTCGAATAGTTGTATTCGTTGATATCCACCCACACGGAAAGCCACAGCTCGTCGTTAAGCTGCGCGGATGCGCGAACGGTCTTCCACGGCTCGTCGCTGTTTTCGTCGGTAAAGAAATTAACGGTGTAATCGTAAACGTCGTAAAAGATATAGTTCGACGTATCGCCGTAAGTGATTTTTATGTATTTGTTTAAGCCGACCGTGTCAAGCTCGAAATGATCGTAAGTAAAAGTGCCGTCGGTGAGCGTTTGTGCGTTTGCGATTATCTCCTTGCCGTTCGAATCGATAATGCGGCAGCCCGATTTTTCGATAACGTCAAACTCATCGATCTCCATGCCTAAGGCAAGGCTCAAACGGTTACGCTCTATGGGCATTACCTCGTTTCGGTTTACGGGCGGCGCAGAATGTCCGCCGGCATACTCCGCCGTCGAACACCCGACTGCGAACAGCGCCGCAACCGTTATGAACAAGAATATAAAAATCAAACGCAGTTTTTTCATTTTTCTACCCAACCGAATTACTTAGGAAGGTGTACCGTTGAAAAGAATCCTTTATTCTTGCCGCCGCCCGATTTTTTGTGAGCAATAACATCTCCAGACTGTTTGCGGAGCGCGTCAAAGTCTATAGGTTTGCTTACGTGAGCGTCCATGCCCGCTTCCTCGGACTTCTTTACGTCCTCTACGAACGCGTCGGCGGACAGCGCTATAATAGGTACCGTTAAAGCGTCTTCCTTGCCGCCGCTACGAATTTCGCGGGTTGCGTCTCTGCCGTTAAGCCGCGGCATTTGGATATCCATGAGAATAAGATCGAACGAGTGCGCGGGGTTGTTCGTAAACACTTCCACAGCCTCCCGCCCGTCGACCACGTGCGTGACCTTCGCGCCCTCGCTCTCCAAAATCTCTATCGTGATCTCGGCGTTGACCTCGTTGTCCTCGGCAAGCAAAATACGGCATCCGTCGAATGTGAAGTCCTGTGGCTGCTTCTTTTTCGCGTACTCGACGGGCTTAGAAAGGTCTTGCTCCACTTCGGCGACAGGCAACGACAAGAACACGGAAAAGTCCGATCCCTTGCCGAGCGTACTGTCTACAACTATATTACCGCCCATCATGCGTACGATATTATCGCATATGGCAAGTCCTAATCCCGTGCCCCCGTAATTGTGCGCAGTGGACGCTTCCTCCTGCTCAAAGGGGCGCATGATCTTTTGGATATTTTCGGGCGCAATCCCCTTGCCCGTATCACGAACGCGCATTAAGAGCTGAATATTGCCGCCGATTAGATCGAGCTGTTTAAACGTTACGTCTATCCTGCCGCCTGCGGGAGTGAACTTACTGGCGTTGGATACGAAGTTGGTGACAACCTGAGTGAGTCGCAGTTCGTCGCCCATAAGATATCGTACGGAAAAATCGACCGTTTCTACATTGAAGGTAATTCCCTTACCCGTAACGGTGCTATTGAACATATTGTATATCTTATCCGCAAATTCCATAACGTCGAACTGCGAATTAAACAACTGCATTTTACCGCTTTCGATCTTGGATATATCGAGTATATCGTTGATCATGCTCAACAAAAAGACGGAAAGATCGCCGGCGCGCTCCAAGTAGTTTTCTACCTTCTTTTTGTCTTTTATATTCATTCGCGCAAGTTTGAGCATACCCATAACGCCGTTCATCGGCGTGCGGATCTCATGGCTCATATTGGAAAGGAATGACGATTTGGCGGCAGCCTGCAAAAGCGCGGAATTTAATTCCTTCTGCATAATGTCAAGCGTAGTCTTTTGATCGGTATCGTCAACCAGCGTGAACGCCAAATATTTCTTACCCTCGTACTCGGCGGCGTAGCACTGGACGGCAACGTGCTTTCCTTCCACTCCGTTAAAATCAAACGAATAAATTCCCTCGCCGTCGTAGTTTTCCAGCCCGTACTCGAAATCGCGCGCGACGGTTTTATCGATATTCGTCTTATACAACGCTATATCGCCCGCCATCTCCTCGTGCGTAACACCCAAAAACTTGTCTATATTCGGCGTAATGAAAACCGGCGCCTTGGTTTCGAAATCGAGCATGACCAGCGCCACTTTTTTATTACGGTCGAAAACCTCCGGCATAAGCCCTTTTAGTTCTTGGACGGTGGTAGTCGGCTTGCTTTTTTTACTACGAAGCAACAATACGCACGTAACAATCGTTACTGCCGTTATGAGAAACAAAATTATGCTGTATGAGATTATATATGCCGTCACAATATTACCTCTAAGCACGATTATAGTATGCTACTTATATATTGTAACATAATAAAATCCGTTTGACAATTACTTTAAGATAATATTTTCGACCTTATTGCGGTTTTTTTCTTGTTTTTCGAGTGTTTTTGCGCGCTATCAAGCTATTAAAGCTTACTCGCCCGCTTTATAATAAGCGAGTTCAACAGTTCGCCCAGCGGCTTATCAACGGGCTTTATCTGCGCGTCACGCGCCGCGAGTATCGATAAGAAATCGAGCGACACCTGCGTTATATCGCGTCCCGAAAATCCGTCGCTTAATTTTGCCGCCCCCATAAGGTCGAGCTCGGCGAGATCCTTTTCGCTCACCCGTTTGAGTTTAAGCGCGAACATTTTCTGTCTGTCCGCTTCCATCGGCAAAGGAATATTGATAACGTTCCTAAACCGACTAAGCACCGCGGTATCGAGACTTTCTTTTATATTGGTCGCGGCGATGAGCACGAGATCGTCCGCGTTAGTGCCGAACCCGTCCATTTGTTTAATGAGCGTGGGTACAGCTTCGGCTGCGGTCTTGTTTTCGCCGCCGCGCTTTTGCGCCAAAAAGTCGAGCTCATCCACGAACAAGACCACCGGGCATTTCTTTTTCTCTGCAAGATTGCGGGCCTCTCGAAAAAGCTTATCTATATTCTTGCCCGTTTTGCCTATATACGAGTCGACGAGAGCGTTTGCGTTGACTTCCGCAAACGGCACGCCGAGCTCGTGCGCCGCCGCCTTGGCGAACGTGGTTTTACCCGTTCCCGGCGGTCCTTCGAGCAATATAAACCCGCCCGCTTTAAGCCCGTATTTTTTGTATGCTTCGGGATTGTTGAGCGGATCGATAAGCAAGCGGCGTATGGCTTCCTTTGCTTCGTCGAGCCCTATTATGTCGTCGAACGTTATTTTATCGGTAGGTTTGACGACATTAAGAAGATCGTAACCGTCGTCCTCACCACCGTCCGCCCCACCGTTTACCGTAGATTGCTTTTCGATATTGCAGGCTATGTCGAGTAGCTTTTTCGCCTGCGCCTTACGCTTATCTTTAAGCGCGGGATCGCCGCTGTCGGCGAGTTTTTCCATTGCCGACGCCGCCTTGGCAAAGTACAAGCGCGCACTGTGCAAATCGCCCGCTTTATGCGCATCAACCGCCTTACGGTAAACATCGTCGAAGGCTTCGACGTCCAAGTAGTTGTCCTTCATTATACGTTACCGCCGACGCCGCCTTCCTTGATCTTGCGTTCGAGCTCGGCAAGCTCGGCGTCAAGCCCCGCGGAATTGCCCGTCAGCTCGTTTTCAAGCATTCTGTCTATCTCGTCCTCGACCGTGCCGTGACCGCTCGCAAACGCCGAAAAACCTGCCTCCGTCGCGTCTAAGAACGCTTCTGTTTCCGCCTGCTTCATTTGCGTAGATACCATAGCCTTATTCATTTGCTTGGTAACCTTTTCGAAATTAAGTCCGCCCGTAGTTTCGACTATCGAGCCGGACAGTATCTTCATGCCGTCGGCAAACGACTTAGTCATCTCTGACACGTCCTTGATCTGCGAGCTAAGCTGAAGATTTAACAGCATTTGCTCGACGACAAGCCGCTGTTGCGTGACGATACGAATAGCGTTTTTTGCAAGGTTGTACTGCGAAGCGATACCGCATTCGCGCGCCTTGACCGCCGCGGCTATGTATTTTTTACGGCTGTTTTCGAGCTCGTTAAGCTGTCTTTTTATAGAGGCTATCGCCTGGTTGACGAGCATCTGCTCTTTTATGCGTTTCTTTTCTGCGCTCATACGACACCCCCTCTGACAACATTGACTACGCGAGAGATCGCGCCGTCGTCTATCTGTCCGCTCGGCGCTACTTCGGTAGTATTAGCCTTGACTGCAGGCGTAGGCGCGCCCGTCATGCCGACAACGGTGAATATTCCGCAGTCGCGCGATTGGCGCGCAAGTGAAGCGTATACCCTATCGAACTGCGGAGTGCGCACCTTTTGACACCCGTCGAACACCGCGATCACAAACGGCAACTTTTGCGTAGCCGCATAGTTGTACTCTGCTATATTGCTTACACCGTTCTGCGCGAACAGTCCGTAGCGTTTATCGGCCTCGGCAATAAGCGCGTCTAAGACAGCGGTCACGCTTACGGCTTCCGTCGTTACATTCGCCGCACAGTGCGCCGCACCGTCAAAGATATTATAACCCAAGCTGTCGAGATCTACGACTGATATTTTCAGTTCGTTCGCCGTAAAGGACGAAATAAGCTCCGTTACCGTGCGCTTGATAAACGCCGCGCGTTCGGAACCTTCGCCGCAAACAAGAATATGCGGCGTAGTGACGAACGGCATTTGCCCGTTTGCGCTTGCATACGACGGTTCTTCGAGCGAGGTAAGACCGAGAGTAGAAATCAGCTCTTTGGGTACCGCTGTCGATTTTACAGGTGAAAAATCGTATACGCCGCTCGGTCCTGGGAACGGCTTGGCGACAAGATTATCATTCGGCGCGGACTGCGTATGCCCGTCTACGGGCACTTCGATCTTTTGCGCGGGCGTTTCCGATTTACCGGCTCCGCCGGTCGCAGCCAGAAGTCGTTCGATCTCGTCGTCCATTAAGAGCTGTTTTTCGGATAAACGCCCGTCGATAAACCTGTCCATTTCTTCGTCTGTAAGACTTTCGGATGAGGACGAAATCGCGGCGAACGCCGCTTCCGAATTAGACAGGAAGCCGTCGAGTCCCGCTTGCGCTTCTTCCATGCCCGACAGCGCTCTGTCTATCTCTTTTTGCAGTTTAACGAAGTCGGACTGTTTGTTTATCTTGCTTATGCGCTTAGCTATCGTCGACATACCCGACAAGAAGTCTGCGTTGGTCTCGCCCATGCGCTGTAATTCCGCCGTTATTTCAATGTTCAAAAGCATTTCCTGCGCGCGTTTTAGCTGCGAGAGCGTGGCGTTGAGCCCGTGCTTGGCAAGCTGATAGGACGCGCTGTCGCCGCGTTGTTTGGCTTGTATCGCTTTCTGTTTATATTCTTCCTTCATGCGCTCTAACTTGGCAACTGTCTTGTTGATCTCGGTAATCGTACCGCGAACCTTACTGTTGCGCTGAGCGCGTTTTTTAATATCCATACCTACCTCTCGTTTAGGTTATTCGTAAATGCCGTTGCTTTCTTGTTTATTCCGCAATCGCCGTTTCGTCGAAAACGATTGCTCTGTCCTTGCGCGGCTTTTGTTTTTTGGACTTGAACAGGACTACTTGTCCTTCCCTGCCCGAAAAGAGCTTTACGAGGTTTTTTCTGTGAGCGAACAGACTCAAACAGAACATTGCCATGAGTATTATCGAGCAGTACAGCCCGAGCGGGTTGTTCGCGGCGTTGATGCTTTCCACGACGAGCGGCGGGCATATCATCAAGAACGAGGTGATCGAGCCGACGTGCGTTACTATTAGAAACACCACGCCAATAGCGAAAGCCGCGAGCGTGTACAGCGGTTGCATAGTCAGGCACACGCCGATTATCGTAGCCGCGCCCTTGCCGCCGTGAAACTTCATCGTTACGGGATATATATGCCCGAGCACGGCGCAAAAGCCCGCTACGTACATTCCCATCCTGTCCGTGCCGAGCATGAGAAACTGATCGCCACCCATGAACAGCCAGCCGAACAAGCACGGAATAACGCCTTTAAGAACGTCGAGGACGAGCGTCAGCACGCCCAAGACCTTACCATAGGTACGGAGCATATTCATAGTGCCGGGGTTGCCGCTTCCGCACTGACGAATATCCTTGCCTTTAAGCTTGCTTATAAGTATAGCGCTGTTGATATTGCCTATAAAGTACGAGCCGACGGCGACGAGCACGCCCGCAAGTATTTGCATGGAAACGGGTATCGTCATTTGTCTTCCCTGCCTATGAACTTCAATTTTATGGGCGTACCAGAAAAGTCGAGCGCACGGCGCAGTGAGTTTTCGAGATAACGTTCGTACGAGAAGTGAACAAGCTTGGCATCATTTACTTTGAACACGAACAACGGCGGACACACGTCGGGTTGCGTGGCGTACAGAATTTTGGCTTTACGCCCTTTACGTGCGGTGGGCTCGGTGGCGGCTACCGCTTGTCCCACGAGCTCGTTAAGTACGCCCGTCGATACGCGGCGTGTGGCGTTGGCGTATACGCGCTCGGCTTCTTCGAGTATGCGCTCGACGCGCTGACCTGTTACCGCCGACACCGATACGCTCGTGAAATAGCTCATGAACGCGAGGTGCTCTTTCAGCTCGTCCGTTTTTTCGTTGAGCGTGAAAGTCGATTTCTCCACCGCGTCCCACTTGTTGAGAACGACGACCGACGGCTTGCCCGCTTCGTGAACGAGCCCCGCTATCTTTTCGTCCTGCTCGGTAACTGGCTGCGACGCGTCGATAACGATGAGCACGACGTCGGCGCGCTTGATCGCCGCTATTGCACGAAGGACGGAGTATCGCTCTATCGATTTATCGGGGATGTCGCGCTTACGGCGCATACCCGCAGTGTCGATCAGCGTGTAGTCGGTGCCGTTTACCGTTATGCGCGTATCGATAGCGTCGCGCGTAGTGCCGGCGACATCGGACACGATAGAACGTTCGTAGCCCGACAAGCGGTTTACAAGCGAAGATTTGCCTACGTTTGGCTTGCCGACGACGGCGATAGACAACGGTTTTTCGCCCTCGTCGTCAACGGCGAGAGGAAAGCTCTCACATACAGCGTCAAGAAGATCGCCGACACCCGTACCGTGCTCGGCGGAAATAAGGAACGGCTCGCCTAACCCCAGCTGGTAGAAATCGTAAACGTTATCGCGGTTGGACGAGTCCGCCTTGTTGACGGCAAGCACGACGGGCTTATTGCTTTTGCGCAGTACCTCCGCAATTTCGGCGTCGCCCGAAAGCACGCCCTGTTTGATATCGGTAACAAAGATAACGACCGAGCTAAGCTCGACCGCGTCGAGGGCTTGGCGTTTGACCGAACGTGAAATACCGTCGTCGCTGTCGTCGATGCCGCCCGTGTCGATCAACGTGAATTCCTTGCCGCACCACTCGCAGTCGGCGTAAAGCCTGTCGCGTGTAACGCCCGGCATATCGTCGACGATCGCAACTCGCCTGCCGCTTATTTTATTTATCAGTGTAGACTTGCCTACGTTGGGCCGTCCTACAATAGCAACGGTGTGTTTCATAGCTATTGTATTGTATCATATTTGATTTATCTTGTAAACAAAATGTCGTGTTTTTAATCAATATTTAACCTACTTCTTTTAGAAAAGAAGTAGGCAAGAAAATTTTAATGTGGTGTATGGAATTGAGTAATTCGTTTTGTTTACACCCAATTAATTTCGTGTCGTTATTAATTTCTTTACGCCACATTTTAACGAGTCCTCAATTCCTAAATACTAATTTCTAATTCCTAATTGATTTCTATTCATCAAAATACTTCTTATACTCGTCCTTATCAAACTCCTCTGCGGCTTCGGTGTTAAGCAGCATATCTGCTTGCTTGCGGTGCGCTTTATTGTTCACGGCGCGCTTGATAGCAGAAATCGCTTCGCTGAGTACGACCGAGAACACGGCGGCAAGAATTACCGCGTCGAACGTTGCTGCGGTGCCGAACTGCATGGGCGTGCCATACACATACATACCGACCGCCGACGATATTACCTCGCCTATCGGCATTCCCAAAAACAGTGCGGCAAGCGACGAGAGTTTGGTTTTGCCGACGAGATAGCTCACCGCGCCGCACAAGAACCCGACAATAATAACCGTCACCGTGTCATTTGTAATCGGCTGTATCAGTAGCCATACGGCTATAAACAGCGCGACGATAACGCTTGTTGTGACGAGCGCATGTAGCGCTTCGTGCGTCCGCACGGCAAGAAAGAAAAACACCGCGGCGAACAGCAACGGTGCGAAAAAGCCCGCAACATTGAACCGCACCGCTCCGATCGAAAAAGACGGGATGAACGCGCTGCCTACGAGCACGCCTATAAACACGAACCCGAGCCAGCCCGCCACACCGAAGCTCTTAAACACTCGCTCGGCTATCCCGAAAAATAATAATACCGCGACCAAGCCGCACAAAACCAGACCGATAATCATGATATTGATTATCGCCCGACAGAAAAAATTTATACAAAAACGACGGTCCTTACGAGCCGTCGTTTTGTGTTTATTTTATATCGTGCCTATCCACTGATAAATTCTGTTGTTGTTATCCTTATCCTTACCGTTCATGTAATCGATAAAGTCGAAGTTACGCCATTTGGACTGATCGAGGTTATACACCTTAACGCTATTTATCATGATATTGGATGTCAACGAATAATAAACGTATTCGGACTTGGTATTCTTCTGCGTGGGAAGCTCTGCAATCGCCTTGGTATTTTCGATAGTTTTTTGGTTGAGCGCGTGTCCGACCATCGTCGAGTTAACGTCGTAAGTCTTGGAATTATCGCCATTTTCCTGAACAAGTTGATTTGTCGCCTGTTCTCTGTACGTCATTTGGAACTCGGTAGCCGAGTCGCTGTAACGGAAAGTAAGAATACCCTCTTTATTGAGCTGTTTCTCATCCCTACCGTTCTTATCGGCGTTGAGCCTGTATCCGAACTTACGCGCCGCTTTATCGAACCTGTTGTTGGGAAGTGCCGAGAAGTTATTAATGTAACTCTCACTATCACCCTTGTGATGCGACGTATTATAGCTCGTAGTGCCTTCGGGCGGGGCCTCGTATCCTCCGAACCTAAGCCAGCCGTTTTGCACGTCGTAGAAAACGGTATTGTCGAAAAACTTGTTCTTGGCAAGGAATATGAAGTTCGTTGCCGCGGTGTCGTAATCATCCTCGTCTATCACGTATTCAAGAGTCATGCCGTTGCTGAGGTTGAACCTGGCGACAACCTCGCCTTGACCACGGTACGGATTGACGAAGAGCAAAATAACCGGCACAAGAAGCGCCGTAATTAGCAATATTATCGCAACGCCGACGACCGCGCCGACTACAAGCGCAGACGTTTTACTGCGTTTTTGCGCAACTGCCATCGCGCGTTCTTCGCTTTCGCGCGTTTCTACGGGCGCTTCTTTAACGGGAGCCGTGGCCTTTTGTTGTCCGCTCGCGCCTTTTGCCTTATTTTCCGCCGCAATGCGCTTTTGTTTGCGTTCCTTTGCGGTCAGTGAGTACGTTCGTTTTTCTTTCACGATGACCTACTGTTTTTTGTTAAGATTATTTAGCCGCTCTTCGCGCTCGCGCCGCATACGCTCTGCGCGGTCGGACGGTTGATTGCTGTTGTTTGCACTGCCGCGCACCGAAGCACGGTCGGCATTTCTACGCGGTTCCGCTACGGGACGAGCCGCTCGTCTGTCGTTTGCCGCAGTGGGCGCAACGGGTTCGGGCTCGGTTGCCGCGGCTTCCGCTTGCTCGGCTTCGGTTTGGCTGTCGAATTCACGCAGGAATGCATCGAAATCGACGTCGCTTATTACCGGCTCTTCGATAGCCGTAGGTTCTTCTACGATTACAGGCTGCGACTGAACTATCGGTTGAGGTTCTATTATCGTTTGCTGCTGTTGCTGCGGCTCGCTCGGTTCTACGCCGAAATCGTCGACGAACGTATCGGACTGCGCCGTTCCGTTCGCGGCGGAATCGACGTGATCACCGCCGAAGTAGTTGACCTCGGGCTTTCTCTTTGCGCCGGGAGCGTACATATCGGCTATTATTCTGTTGCGCGCCGCATCGTTAGCTTCTATCTCCTGCGTGGTGAGTACGCGCTCGGTTTCGACTATGCCGCTGTCGTCGATAGGCTTGCCAACAGCTATCGGCTCGACAACGGGTGTTTCCACCTGAGCTTCAACCACGACGGGCTCCGCCTGAACTTCGGGAGCAGGCTCGGTCTTATTCGCCTTAGTCTTTTTGACGGGCGCCGTGAGCGGAACTTCGGGAACGTTATCCTCTACCTCGTTGCCGAACACGCGCATAGCATCGTTCATATCGCGAATGTCTTCCTCTTCGAGAGCGTCCATTGGCGCGGGATTGGCATATAAGACCTCTTGTTGCGCCTGCGCCTGAACGACTTGAACTTGATCCTGTTGCGCTTGCTGTGCCTGCGCCGCAGAGGTTTGCGCAACGCCGTAAGCGGGCGGGTTGGCATACACCGACGGCGAGTCCTCGCCCGTATACGTGTAAATCGCTTTGTCGCCTTGGAGATTACGTTTATAGTATACGACTTTAACAAGGTTTGTATAAGGAAGTATAAAGATGAAGCCGAGTCCGAGCGTGACTACGCCGAGAAGATACCAACCGATAAGCGACATACACAGCGCGAAGTACGGACCGGTTTTGCCGCTCATGACCTTGTTTGACGCGGACAGTGCAGCGGACGGTTTCATCTTGGGATTTGCAATAAGCAAATAGTTTGCCATGGACGTGCGGATAAGGTATATCACGCCGGGCACGATAAGACAAAGAAGTAAAAGGAATGCTAAAAGCGTACGTTTAAGGCTGAGAATGAAAATCTTGGTTATGTTACTGCGCGCGAGCGTTTCACCCAATCGCCGAATGTTATAGGGCTTGCAACGGTACGACCAAAGATAAAAATCGACGAGACCGAAATTGACCATGCCCATTCCCACGAACGCCATAATGCCGAGCAAGCAGCCGTAGCAAATCATGACTATCGCCGCGGGTTTGTTTACGCCCAAGCACACGCACGACATAACCACGAGCGCAATCAACGTTATTAAAATCGTCAGCTCGATCGTGTAAAGCGCTATCGCTTGGTGCATATTAAGGGCAAGTTTTTTCCTCGCCTCTTCTTTTATGTCTTTCGTCGTCATTATGCCATATATTTTACTATATTTGCCGAAGTTTGTCAATAGAAACCTACTTCTTTTTGGAAAGAAGTAGGCAAGAAAACCTTAGTGTTGTGTATTGACTTAACTCGTTCATTTTTGTTTACACCCGAATAATTTCGTTGCGTTATTAATATCTAAACGCCGCCTTGAAAAGACATAAGCTAGAAAACCTTAGTGTTGTGCGTGTACTAAGTGAGTAATATTTCGTTACACCCAATTAGTTTCTTGCCGTTATTAATTTCTCTACGCCACTTTAAAAAAGATATAGAAACGAACAAAACATTATTTCTACTACTTGCTTCCGTCGCGTAAAAACGATAAGTCGAATCCACTCTTCGCCTCGAAAGTCTTGCCGTTAAGGTATTGAAGCCCCTTACCGAGCCCGTAGAACTTTAACGACACTGCGGCGAGCATTTGCGTATCGGGCGCACCCGAAAGCTTTTGCGCGGTCTTAGATCCGTACTTGTGTTCGCCAACTATCGGGCAACCTATATGCGCAAGGTGCGCGCGGATCTGATGCGTTCTGCCCGTGTGCAGTTTGACTTCGAGAACGGCCGCGTCGCCGATACGTTCCACGACCTCGTACTCGGTTATCATAGTTTTGTAGTCGGGCTTGGGGCTGTCAGACACTAGCGCAGTGTTTTGCGACGGCATGAGCTTGGTATACGCGGTGAGCGTCGCCCTATCCTCTTTGGGCGCAGGACACACCACCGCTTGATATGTCTTATCCACTCGCCTGTCCTTGAACGCCGCCGAAAGCTCTTCCTGCGCTCGTTCGGTCTTGGCGAACACGATAAGCCCCGTAGTGTTAGTGTCGAGGCGGTGCACCGCAAACAGCGGCGCGCCGTACAATTCGGGCAAGCTGTCGTACGCCGTACGCTTGGGCTTGTCGAACACTACGATATTTTCGTCCTCGTAAACAACATACGGGCGTATACCGTTATTTTGTACAAAATCGGGCACAAATACACGCATGGTATCGCCCGCTTCGAGCATAGCGTTGGTTTTCACGCGCAAGCCGTTCACGCGCACCTCGCCGCTCTTTATCAAAAGATCGGCTTTCGCTCTCGTCATGCCAGCGACCGAGCTTGCCAAGAACGATGTCAGGCGTTCTTGCTTTTCTATTGTGAATTCAAGCTTTTTTCCCATGGTTGCTTTCTCTATTAATTAGTGCCTATGCGGAACGCGCTTTTCGCTTACCCCGCACAAGTTTGAGCGTTACGAATATTATCAACATTGCCGCCACTGCCGCCGAACACTCAACGGCGAACGCTACGGCGTTTATTTGAAACAGTCGCGCCGATTGATAGAATACAAGTGACGCCAGGTATGCCGCGGCGGTATGGACGGACACCGACAGCGCCGCCTGCTTTATCCCCGACTCCTTGGCGAGCGCGGACACCGTGGCAATGCACGGCACGTACAATGCGGTGAATATGGTGAACGACACAGCCGCAAGCTTCGATCCGCCGAACACCTCGGCAATTCCGCCGAGCGAAGCTATCACAGATATGACAGTCTCTTTGGCGGCTATGCCCGAAACGAGCGCGGCTACCGCCTTCCAATTACCGAAGCCGAGTGGCGTGAACAGCGGCGCAATAAGCTTCGCGGTCGTGCACATTATACTGGTCGCTCCGCCGCAAAAGCCGTCGCGTACGGAGAAGTTGCACAGCGCCCAGAATATAACGCTTACCGCAAGCACGACCGAACCGACCCGCCCGACGAACGATAATACGTTGTGCCACACCACACTTAATACGCGCTTGAAGTTGGGAAGTCTATACGGCGGCATTTCCATAATGAGCGGCGCACCCTGCTCGCGTTTTCGGTCGAACAGCTTCATTGCGTACAACACGCCGAGCATGACTATAAAACTTAAAACGTACATTGCGGCGACTACGAACCCGCTCAGCCCCATATACGACGCGATCGCAGTGAACACTGCAAGCCGCGCGCTGCACGGGCAGAACGGCACTGCGAACGCCGCGCGCTTTCGCGTTCTTTCTCCTGCTATACCGCGCGTAGACAGTACGGCGGTTGCCGAGCATCCAAGCCCCAATACGAGCGAGAACGCCGCTCTGCCGCTCAACCCGAACTTATTGAAAAACCCGTCGGCGGCGAACGCAACACGGCTCATGTATCCGCTGTCTTGAAGCAATGCCGTCAAGAGGAACAATAACACCACTTGCGGCAAGAACGACAATACCGAGCCCACGCCCGATATAAACCCGTCGCATAACAGCGAAATCACCCAATCGGGCAAGGATGAATTAAAAACAAAATCGGAAAAAGGCTCGCCCGCCCGCGCGATAAGGTTGGACAGCGGCCTAGCGACTTCGAACGTGATAACGAAAGTCGCCGCCATTACGAGCAGAAATATGGGTAACGCCGCTTTTCCCAGCAAAATCTTATCGAGCTTAACGGTGCGCTTCGGCACTGTCGGCTTGTATACTATGCCGCTAAGCAAGCCGTCGATATATTTATATCTGAGCCGTGCGGGATAGTCTACGTTATCGCGAGTAATAGGGACACCCAGCCGCTCTAATACTTCTCCGTCGCCTTCCAGTGCTTTTAACGCCGCAAACGCGGGAGTATACCCCGCCTTATTCGCCACATTAGCTATCTTATTCGATAAACTCTTAACGCGGTCGTCGTTTGTATAATCGGGTAAGCGCGGCGAAATTTTCACCGCTCGTTCCGCCGCCGATATAATCTTTTCTTTGGTCCGCTCGCGTGCGGATGTGCCGATGACGGGCATATTCAGCCGCTTTTCGAGCTCTGCGAAGTTTACCTCGCCCCGCGCCTCGTCCATCATGTTCACGACGAGCATACACCGCTTGCCCGCCTCCACGAGCTGTGCGAGCATATATAGGTTGCGCCGTAAATTATTGACCTCGGCTACGTAGATATACAGGTCATAATCGCCGAACAGAATTTCGCGAACGGTAATTCGTTCTTCCTCGGTGCGCGGTGTGAGCGAGTACGCACCGGGCAGATCGGTCAGCGTGTGCGCGCCCATGCGCTTTGTTATCGCGTCGACGGTCACGCCGTGCCAATTGCCGACGGGCGCGTCGGAGCGCGTCAAACAGTTATACAAGGTCGTTTTGCCGACGTTGGGATTTCCGCACAGCGCAAGCTTCATTTGCGCACCGCTACTTCTATTTCGGTCGCCAGATTCGATTGAACGACCGCAGTAAACCCGCAATCAAAATCGGCAAGCACCGCGCGGCGCGACTTAACGCGCACAAAACACCCCATATCCATTAAACCCATATCCACAAGCCGCCTATGCGTATCCGCGTCGCCGCCGATAGCGCTGACTTTGCCGACAGTATTGGGTTTGCAATCGAATAGGGTCAAATGCGCACCTGCCTTGTTTGCTATACTTTACTTAAAAGCATTGATAAATTCTATGAACGAAGTAACGTCGCGGAAATCGCGGTAGACCGAAGCGAACCGCACGTACGCGATTTGGTCGAGCTCTTTGAGCTGTTCCATTACCATCTCGCCTATGCGCTTGGTTGAGATCTCCTGTTCGAGCGAGTTATACACCTGCTTCTCGACGGACGCCACGAGCGCGTCTATATCGCGAATGGCGACGGGGCGCTTTTCACAAGCTTTGATCAAGCCACCCTTGATTTTGAGCGGGTCGAACTGCTGACGCGTTCCGTCCTGCTTGACTACGAGCACGGGCGTGGACTCGATTACCTCGTACGTGGTAAAACGCTTACCGCACTGCAAGCATTCGCGCCTACGGCGTATGCTGTTACCCTCGTCCGTCGAGCGCGAGTCTACTACCTTGCTTTCCGCATTACCGCAATAGATACATTTCATAATACGTTTTTCCTTTGAGCATTATAACCGAACAATAAAAAGCCGCAATACTTTTTATTTGTATCACGGCAATTATATCATAATAAATAATTATTGTCAAACTCGTAATAAACAATATATTAACTAAACATTCCCTGCACCCTTTGACCCATTCCCTGTCAGCATGCCGCGCCTTCCCATCTGTCGGCACAATCGAAAAGCATACACTTTTCACACTTGCCGTCGCACGCGCGGTCGGGCTTTTTGTGCGGGTTGGGCGGCGAAGGCGGTGGCGGCGCAGAACGGTCGATACGCTCTATGCGCTCGCGCCGAGGCGTACACGTAGGCGTACCGCACGGCAGGTCGTGAATTTCGACTAGTATTACGTCCTCGCCTATCTTTTGAATGCACTGCCACGGCACGAACAGATCCTGCGACTTGCCAAATACGCCGCGCTTGCCGTACGGAAGTATGATACCCTTCACCTTACCGTCGTTTGGCGAGAACACGAGATCGACGATATGTCCCATGCGCCGACCGTCGCTGCCGTTGATAACCTCACGGCGTTTGAGCTCACAATAAGTCATTTCGCTTTCCATAGCAATTGTATATGCGGCGTAACGCAATGTTGACAATAATATTTCGGTATTATTGGGCTTTTCGTACAAAAATGTTTACGGCAATATGCCGCACTTATAAAAATACAATCGAGAATCATGTTGCTTTTCGATTGTATTCATTGACATATACAGAACAGTAAAAACTACCGCTATAATAACTATTGGTTGACTTTATAAATTAACGCTTAAATTCTCACTCTTTGTCCTTTTATCTATCTCTTTTGATAATCCACCGCCAAGTCGTCACATCTACGACACTCGGCAAAATTTTAATACCACTTTAAGTGATTTTGTCCTAACGCCCCCCAGAAATAATTGACGGCATATTCCGTGGCATATACCTCTTGCGGGACATAGAACGCACAATTATCAAGTCCATCAAATATATCCGACGCAGGATGATAGCTATCGGGATCAAGCGAAGTTATATATATCCCGCTAAGGTTAACGCAATTTTCGAAAGCGTTTCTTCCTACCGTTGCGATATTCTCTCCGAATGTTATTTTCACGATATTAACGTTATCTTTGAAGCAACCATCCGCAATATTTTTAACAGGTAATCCCGCAAGAGTGCTTGGGATTATAATTTCGGTTAACGATTTGCCGTAATCGGTCAGTCCGTCAATAGTCCAAGCTCCCGTTAATACAACCTCGCCGTCTTGCGAAGTTACGGTCACTCCGCTCAAATTAAATATCTTCGACGCGTCCGTTAAGTCTTGCGACAACTGACCTTGCGAGCTATTTCCGTCTTCCCCTGGTTTTTGCGGCTTATCCGGTAAATCGGCTATAATCGGAGTAAAATCATTTATTTCCGCCTTTATCTCTTGCGCAAGCAATGTTGAGTAATATACCGCGCCCGCGTCGTTCAAATGAAAATTACTATCGTAAAACCAACCGCTGTCAAGTAGATGCGTATTTGGATTACCTATAATCGGGAAATTTAATTTTTCGGTGAGGTAATTATAATATGCTACTTTATCGTCGTCGGAAGTGTTTTCTTCAAGCGCGGACGAGTTCATCGGACAAAATGAGTAGTACACCGCCGCGCCTCTGTTTACAAGCTTGTTTCTATACTCATTAAGATAGTCGATAAACTCTGTTGCGATAACTTCTGTCTTAAACGAGATACTCATTCCCGAATCGTAGTCGTTTTGCATTGTATTGTACGGGCGCGAATATTCGATATCCCCGTAAGCATTGAACGAGCGTACGTTGTATACCCCGTCGGGATCTGGTTTATTATTGTTATTCCAATAATTAAACTTGCCGCTCGTAAACTTCATGAAATTTTTAGCTAAATCCCCGTAATTACCCGAAGGAATTTTATTGAGTATTTCATAGCACCCGTCCACGGAATACCATACCGCTTCCGCATTAAAATAAAGCGACAACGCCTGCGAGTTCTGTTCGGGTGTGATTATAACGATATCCCCTTCGGCAATAAAATCCTCGGCAACGTCCAGCATGTATTTGGTGCCCAAATTAGCATACAATCCGAAATTGACAATCGGCATATTCAATTGTTCTTCCATTATATCCGAACGAATACCGAACGCCACGCTCGACCCGCCGATAATAACAACCTTCTTCCCCTCTACGCTCTTCAATCTGTTATATTTAACTGCCATGCCGCCGTAAAAAGATTTATCGTATTGCGGAGCAAGCCCGAAAGCAAAGCAGACGAGAATAATCGGAATAAGAATAACGGCAAATATTAATGAGCTTACTATTATAATTTTCTTTTTCAATTAAGTCACCGTTAAAACTGGAAATAAATAAATGCGCTTTCTCCGCCGCCCGATACGAGCGCGATCCACGCCAAAGCTATTGCGATAATCATACAAACGTATAATATGCTTCGCGCAAAAACGGCATTTGTCCCATTTGAGTTTATATATTGCTTAGTTTCGAATTTTGTTATACGCTGCGATAACGCCAAAATCGCGCACATTAGCATGATCTCTATAGCCGTCGACGCGGTAAAGCCTATGGACGAGAGCGCGCTCATACTTCCCGACCAATCGGTGAATATTTTCGAAATAAGTATTCCGCAATCCGAAAGAGAATTCCCCCTGAAAAATATCCAAGCAAAACAAACGAGCGCAAAAGTTATCGTGCGCCGCAAAAATACAGTCGCGGCATTGTCGGCAATTTTGAACCCGTGTTTCTGTTCCAACTTTTTTAATCCGGCATTTTTTGCCTTACCGACAATTTGGTAAACGCCGTGTATACCGCCCCACACAATAAATGTCAGCGCCGCGCCGTGCCACAAGCCGCTCAATAGAAAAACTATCATAACGTTGATAGCCCAGCGATAGGGCTTGCAACGGTTGCCGCCTAGAGGAATATAAACGTAATCGGTGAACCAAGTTGTTAACGAGATATGCCACCTACGCCAGAAATCTTTTATGCTCGTCGCTAAATAGGGTTGATTGAAATTATCGCTTAACCGCACACCCATCATTCGGGCAACCCCGATCGCAATTTCCGTATAACCCGAAAAATCGCAATATATTTGTATAGCAAACAAAACCGTAGCGATAATAACCGTTAATCCGTTTGATTGTGCGGGATTATTATATACCGCGTTTACGAATATTGCCACCCCGTCTGCAATGACCACCTTTTTAAAAAAACCTACTATCGCAATTCTGAACCCGTCGGCAAGATCTTCGGATTTAAACTTGTTCTTCGCTTTTAGCTGAGGAATAAGATTTTCGGGCCGTTCTATCGGACCTGCAACGAGTTGCGGGAAATAAGTTACAAACAGGGCATAGTAGCCTAAATGCCGTTCCGCTTTAATACGACCGCGGTAAACATCTATAACGTACGAGAGCGTTTGAAAAGTGTAAAACGATATGCCGACGGGAAGTATCAAACTGAACGTAAATTCCGCCCAGTTTCCGCCGAATACGTTGACAACGCTGATAAACAGATTTGTTGCAAAAGTGAAATACTTAAAGAAGAATAACGTTCCCAAACAACAAATAAGCGTTATTACAAGACAAGCCTTTTTTGCCTTTTTGTTATCATATTTTTCTATCAACAAACCGGCCACGTAAGAAACAGCCGTTGTAAATACGATAAGGAATATGAGCCACGGATTCCAACTCATGTAGAATAGATAACTTGCTACGAGCAGCATTATCCAACGAAATCTATGCGGCAATACCCAGTATAAAATAACTACAACGGGCAGAAAAATAAGAAAAGAAACCGAATTAAAACTCACAGCATCTCTCCTTTTGCCTCGTCGTTTTCTTCCGGGGGGTTATAAACTTCATCACTATTGTCCGGGCCGTCTTTTATATGAACGATAGACTCGCCTTCCGCCTGCTCATTATTTTTATCCGACGTCGTATTATGCGAAACGAAAGTCAATGCATATAAAAGCGTAAACACCAATACATATATCAACACTTCGGTAAATTCCGCTCCGAGAAGCAAAGAATACACTACGCAAACAAGCATTAATGTAAAACTACAAGCGGCAACGATTGTAGAGACGATCTTGTTTTTTATCAATCGATAAATCACGGCGGCAAAAAGAGCTATCACCGTTAAAGTAAGAATATATGGATTTGTTAAAAACACTGTATTCATTTACAACAACGACGAGTCCCTAAGCGCCTGGATCAGCTTGCTTATTATATTTTCCGTATGAGTATCTCTGAACGGAGCACCCAAATGGAAATCGTGTCCGACAAAATGCTCTCCCGCATAGATCGAGTCTTTCTGCTCGCCTATCAGCGTCACGTTTGAATCGGCAAGGACCGTCTTAACTAATTGAGTATAGTTATCCGCTGCCGCGATCATACTATCGGTCGTATCGTATGTCAGTTCCAAATTACAAACATTTATAGGCGAGAACGCAACAAACACGTTTACACCGTCTGCAATACGGCTGTAAATGTACGCATTCAACCGATTCCAGCAATCTTTATAATAATCTAAATTTTCAAAACTGCTTTTACCGCTGTACGCCTTATTTTCACCGCCTTCCGCTTCAACCATCTCGGTAGTAGAACGAATCCCAAAACTATCGTCGTCAACAAAGCCCTTAAAATACTCGGTGTATTCACGCGGCGGGTAAGGCGGTATCAATCTGTTTTTATTAAACGTAGCGAGCATAGAAAAAACATTAGCATAATTACTGACAGTCAAATACGACAAGAAATCGTAGTTCGTTTCGACAATTCTGTAAATCAAAGAATAATCACCGGTAAGAACCGCTGCTTGCTCCCCCGTCAAAGGTGAAACTGCAACATCGCCCAACAGCTGTCCGCCATACAACTCAGGCGCATGAATAAAAACGTCGCCCTCTCGCAAGGATTTGTTTATCACCTCAAACTGCGCCAAAGAGCAAAACCCGGCGTTCCAGCCCATATTGTATACATCAAATTCACCGTCGTAAACTTCCGAAAACATTTCTCGAATTTTATAAGTGCTGTACCCATATCTGACGCTCGAACCACCAAGCACTACGATTTTTCTTTTACCGTTATCCGCATTTTTTTCCAACAGATCGTACAAATCGGTTTTCTGTCCTATCTCTTGATAATTAAACCGCGGTTTATGAAATGCGTTTAAGTGCAGCGTAGTTAAATTTTTGCAACCTTTAAATGCGGCGTCGGTAATATTGACTATATTATCCGACATATAAATTTCGGTCAAATAAATGCAATCGAGAAATGCGTTGTCTTCGATTGTTTCGATTGAGTCGGGCAAATACAACGCTGAAAGCCCGCATCCCTTAAAAGCCTCCGAGGCAATCGACGATATTGTTTTTCCGTTGATTTCACGCGGAACAACGACCTCTCCGTTTTTATCGGGGACGCCTTTAAATTCGGTTATCCGATTTCCACTCTCATCAACTGCGAAATCGTTTACCGAAGCATAATTTTTCCAGATAGCGTCGAGCTTGATATAACGCTCGTCGTTCACTGCGACCCGACTGCCAAGCCCAACATAATCACCGTCCTCGCTAAGCCATCCCGCAAGCAATTTACTATCGCAATCTACTCCTTGCTCGCGAAGCTCGACTGCCGTCATGGTATTTGCACGGGGATGATGCGCTATAAGCGTTGCACAATCTTGTACGAGTTCGCTACCGTTAACAAAATCGTATATTATCGTATTGCGCATATCGCGTACGCTTTTGAAATTTGCATAAACGGTCGAATACGTTTTGAAATCAAAATTATCAAAGCCGGCGAAATAACTGTAAAGCTCCCCTCCGTTAGCAATATAATCTCCGATACTCCAACAAATAAATCTATAACCGTCTTTTGCGATAGCCGTTAAATCGACAATATCCGTAGAGTAGTACTCTCCCTTGTGAGCTTCTCCTAATGCGGATGTAAGCTTAATGCTTCCGAAGTTTTCATCGTATACTATATTAAACTCGTTAGTCGATAATTGCTTTGTCAGTAACCTTACCGTTACGTTGTAATTAACGTTTGATACCGTTAACGTTTGATTAAAACTAATGTCATCGGTATATTCACAGTTTTTATCGTCGCCGAAAACACCGGCTATTGCATAGCCGCGCTCCAATTCTATATCGAACGTAACTTCGCCGCCTCGGTCGATTTCATGTTTATTCCCGCCTTTGACAGAATAATGCTCGCCGTTCAAAACGGTTACGCTGACCTTCCCGTTATGCTCGTAATCGGGCGCGGCCTGCGAACACGCACAGAAAAACGCGGCACAGAAGGTCACAAAACAAAGTATTAATATTATTTTAACTTTATTTAATAACACTTAGATTATCCCACGCTTTATCCTTATCGCTCATAACGATCGGCGAACCGTCTTTTAGCGTATATCCGCTCGGATCGGCAGTGCCATTATATTCGCCGATTACGCCCCAGTCGATACCGATAGACGGATCGTTCCAAGCAATACCTCCCTCGTCGTTGGGATGATAGAAGTCTGTCACCTTATAGCAGAACTCCGCTGTATCGCTGAGCACCAAAAAGCCGTGCGCAAACCCCTCGCTTACATAGAACTGCTTTTTATTCTCCTCGGTGAGCTCCACACCGAACCATTTGCCGTATGTCTTACTTCCCTTACGAATATCTACGGCAACGTCGAATACGCTGCCTTTTATTACTCTGACAAGCTTGCCCTGAGGATATTGTTTCTGAAAATGCAAACCTCTAAGCACGCCTTTCACGCTCATAGACTGATTGTCCTGAACGAAGTTCATATTCAGTCCCGCTTCTTCCATATCCCGCTTGTTGTACGTTTCCATGAAATATCCGCGACTGTCGCCGTGAACGGCAGGCTCTATAATATAAAGCCCCTCTATTCCGCCGACATTCTTTTGTACTTTAATTTGTCCCATTATCCTTTGATCTCCTGTAAATATCTCTTAACGGCATTCTGCCAAGTCGGTAACGGTTTAAACCCGTTTTCTGCAAGCTTGCTTTTATCAAGCCGTGAATTGAGCGGCCGCTTGGCTTGCTGCGGAACCATTTTCAAATATTCTTCCGTCGTGACGGGATTGACTTTTACGGTCTTTCCCGCTTGCTTGAATATCTCGCACGCGAATTCGTAGCAACTGCAAAATCCGTCGTTCGTCGCGTGATAAACTCCGTATTTTTCGGTTTCGACCATATCTACGAGCAGTCGTGCCAAATCCTTGGTATAAGTCGGCGACCCGATCTGATCGTTTACAACGTTAAGCTCGGTCTTACCGCTATCCGCCAACCTAAGCATAGTCTTTACAAAATTGCCGCCGTTTACTCCGAACGCCCAAGTTATGCGGACGATAAAATGCTCGTCGAGTATTTCGGTAACGAAATCTTCACCCTGAATTTTCGTCTTTCCGTATACCGATAAACCTTTTCGCTCGTCGTCTACCTTGTACGGATCGTTACCCACGCCCTCGAAAACGTAATCGGTGGATATGAACGCCATTTTCGCATTGATATGCTTACACTGCTCTGCAATATATTTTGCGCCGAGCGCGTTGACATCGTACACCTTTTCGGGAAACTGTTCCGCCTTGTCCACAGCCGTCCATGCGGCACAGTGAATAACCGCATGAGGCTTTACCTCTCCGATAACGCTTTCGACCTGTTTCGGATCGGTAATATCCATCTCGTCGACGTCCACGCCTACCGCGGTATGCCCGCGGTTTTCAAGCTCTTTAACGACGTCGTAGCCGAGCTGTCCTTTTACACCCGTTACCAAAACTTTCATTATCTGTTTCCGTACATTTTTTCGTAGTAATTTTTATACTCGCCGCTTATTATCGTTTCCCACCATTCACGGTTATCTAGATACCACTTTATCGTCTTTTTAATGCCGTCCGCGAACTTGGTTTCAGGCAACCAGCCGAGCTCGTCGTGTATCTTTGTCGGATCGATCGCGTAACGCAAATCGTGCCCCTTGCGGTCGGTTACGTAGGTTATAAGGCTTTCGGGCTTGCCGAGCTCTTTACATATAAGCTTAACGATATCAATATTTCGCATTTCGTTATGCCCGCCTACGTTGTATACTTCCCCCACTCTGCCTTTATGGATAATCAAATCAATCGCCTTACAGTGGTCTTCCACATATAACCAATCGCGAACGTTCTCGCCCTTGCCGTACACGGGCAACGGCTTATCGTTAAGCGCGTTGGCTATCATAAGCGGAATAAGCTTTTCGGGGAAGTGGTACGGTCCGTAATTGTTGGAGCATCTGCTTATGCTTACGGGCAAGCCGTACGTTCTGTTATACGCAAGCACGAGTAGATCCGCGCTCGCCTTGCTCGACGAATACGGACTGCTCGTGTGAATAGGCGTGTTTTCGGTAAAGAACAAATCGGGACGGTCGAGAGGTAAATCGCCGTAAACCTCGTCCGTCGATACCTGGTGGTAACGCTCTATACCGTACTTACGGCACGCGTCCATGAGCGTTGCCGTACCCATTATATTCGTTTGCAGGAACACGTCGGGATTTTCTATGCTTCTGTCCACGTGGCTTTCGGCGGCGAAATTAACAACGATATTCGGCTTTTCCTCTTCGAAAAGCTTGTATACCGCCGCGCGGTCGCAAATATCTTCTTTAACGAAACGGAAGTTTTTATTATCCAAAACGCTTTTAAGCGTGGAAAGATTACCTGCATAGGTCAGCTTGTCCAAACACACTATGCGGTAGTTTGGATATTTATTGAGCATATGGAATACGAAGTTACTGCCGATAAAGCCGGCGCCGCCCGTAACGATTATAGTTTTCTTCATTATATATTCCCCTCCGCAACTTTTTTCAAATGCTCGCCGTACGGGGATTTGCCGTATTGCTCTGCCGCGGTCAGCAACTGCGCTTTCGTTATCCAGCCGTTATTAAACGCCACTTCCTCAGGCGCGGATATTGTTATCGCCTGCCTAGTGCTCATCATTTGCACAAACTCGGAAGCTTCCAATAGGCTGTCCATTGTTCCCGTATCCAGCCACGCAAAGCCGCTGCCGAGAAGCTCCACATTTAAATCGCCCGCTTCAAGATACAAGCGATTGAGATCGGTTATTTCCAGCTCGTTGCGTTTGGACGGCTTGACCTTTTTCGCGTATTCGACGACGCGCTTGTCGTAGAAATAAAGTCCCGTTATGCAATAGTTAGATTTCGGCTTTAGCGGCTTTTCCTCGACCGACAAAACTTTGCCGTTCTTATCGAACTCAACTATGCCGAAGCGTTGCGGATCATTTACGTGGTAGCCGAAAATCGTCGCCTTTCCTTTCTCCGCATTCGACGTAGCGCGTTTGAGATATTCGTCAAAGTGATTGCCGTAGAAGATATTATCGCCGAGCACCATGGCACACGCGTCGTTACCTATAAACTTTTCGCCGAGCAAAAACGCTTGCGCAAGCCCGTCAGGCGAAGGCTGAACACAGTAGCTTAGCTTAATACCGAGCTGGCTGCCGTCGCCGAGCAATTTTTCGAAATTGGGCAAATCGGTCGGCGTGGATATTATAAGGATATCACGTATGCCCGCTTGCATAAGCGTAGACAGCGGATAGAAAACCATCGGTTTGTCGTATACGGGCAGCAGTTGTTTGCTCGTTACCTTGGTCAGCGGATACAAGCGCGTTCCGCTTCCGCCCGCAAGTATTATACCTTTCATTCTTCCACCTCCGCAACAGGCGCCTGATCGCCGTCGTTATTTATCGCTTCGCTTTCCTCGGTATCGGCAACAGTCTCCTGCGCAACTTCTACCGTTTCGGTTGATTTGCGTTTGAATATTCTCTTAAACAACGCGACCAGCGATTTATAATTTATTGCGCCGTACACAACGAAAACTCCGAAATACGCCAGGCACCCCCACCAAAGCGAGAGCATACTCGCGCATAATATGAAAGCCGCCGTCATCACCGCCTCTATGATAAACTCTTTTACAAGATTAGCGTGAATTATCCTCGAAACGAATATTTCGGCAAGCACGGAATTGAGCATGATAACGAACACAACGCTCACAAGCAACGCGGTAAGATTTCCAAAAGCATAGGCGCATAATGCAAAAAGCGCAAACCCTACCGCTATCGAAATAACGTTGACAAGCAGCATGCTTTTTTCTTTGCGGTAAACTTTAAGATAATTGTTAGTAAGCAGGCTCACCTTAGACGAGTAAATTATTATGGGCAACAGCACGCCCAAATATATAAGGCTCTGCGAATATGCCGGAAGCCACTTATCCAAAATCCAACAGCCGGGAAAATAGAATATCATAATAAAGAACAACAACGGCGAAAGAACGCCGCGTATGCTCTTGTACATTTGCGGAAGCTTGTCGCGGTCGATGCGCTGTAACGACGGAAAAAGAACGACGCTTATTGCGGTAACAAATATCAGAAAAACATTCGAAACGCTGAATGCAAACGATACCTTTCCGAACACAAGCTCGTCCCACCGCCACTGTATGATCATTTTTGCGCCGCCAATCATAAGCATTGCGGACCAATTCGCCATTAGAAGAATGACGCCTGAAAAAACGTTTAATTTCAGCTCGGCAAACGTTTCGCGAAGCTTCAACGTTTTTCCCAAATATAAGCCGCGGTTAAAGAACAGTCCGATTACTATCGCAACAATATCTCCGCACAAATCGGCAATGCAATACCAATAGAAGTCGTTTACCCTAAGCGCAAGCAGAATAACTACGATAATTCCGTACGCAAGCCGTTGCGCAATGATCATTATTACGTACTTGTTTATACGGTTCGTAATTTGAAGCATATACGATCCGTACGTTACAAAATTCTTAGTAACGATGCCGACGGCAACAAGCGTAAATATTATTTTATTGGTTCCGCCTAGGGCGAGCAACGATGTCGCCCCCATAACTATCATAACTACGCTCGTAAAAATCAATAAAACGGTAAACTGCGAACGCAACCTCGGTTTATCGAGTTCTTCATAATCGTATTTGGAATAACGCAATACAAGCCCGTCAAGCAAACCGAAATGCAGAACGCCTACGTAACCGACGTATAACACGTACGTTTGCCAATAGGCGTACTGATACTCGTCGATAAACCTCGGAACGATGAGAGTAAGAACAAAGCTCACAACCATCGATATAATTTGCGCTATTATAGAAAAAACAACGTTAGACGCGAATTTTTTTGCCGTTATCGTTTTCGTCATAGGTACAAAATCAATTCTACCGAATATTAAAGCCCCTTGCTTTTTCGCATATATGCTATGGTATTATCGAACATCTCTTTCAGCCCGACCTTAGCCGTCCAACCGAGCGCATTCAGCTTTTTGCACGATAAATTCATGTGCAACGTGGGAGCATAACCGAACTTCGTTACGTCTTCTTCTTTTATTTCGACTTTTATTCCGTTCGAGCATTTTTCGGCGACGAGCCGAGCCATTTCATAAATGCTGCAATACGTATCTTCATTCGCGGCATTATACGCCTCGCCGCTTTCTCCGTACAGTAGCACGGCAAGAATAGCGCTAACCGCATCGTCGATATAAAGATAATTGCGTTTAGTTTCGCCTTTGGTTTTGAGTATAATGTTCCTATTCTCTATTGCGCATCTTGCAAATTCGGCGAACACCCTGCCGTCGTCATACCTAACCCCTTCACCGAAAGTCTGAGTAAGTCTTATCACTTTTGCGGGTAGATCGTATTGTTTAGAATACGCCGCGCACAAGCATTCGCATAGTCTTTTGCTCTCGGGATAGCAAGACCGAACGCTCATCGCATTCAAGTTTGTAGGGCTGTCTTCAGAGATTTTGTCATCTGTAGTTGGGCAGCCGTACACTTCCATTGTGGATAAATACACGAAGCTTTTTACGTTGTTGTTTACCGCAAAGTCAAGGGCACGCTCTGTTCCTCGAATGTTTTTCGATATTACGTCGGCGGGGCGTTCCGCAAAATCTTTGCTTGAAGTAAAGGACGCGCAGTGTATAACGTAATCCGCGCCAATATTCTCCGCTTGCAGGTGGCACATGTCACAAACAAAATAGCGAATTTTCGTTTGCGGCAAATCCGAAAATATTTCTTTCGCTCTTGCTTCGTCGCGCACGAGAGCTATAACGTTTGCGTTTTGCAAAACAAGCTTTCTTACCAGCGCTTGTCCTATAAGCCCCGTCGCGCCCGTGATAAAAACATTTTTTCCGTTGAGTTGAGAGTAATCCATCATTCCTCGTCGCCGTAGATCTGATTGTTTTCGCGCACGTCGAGTATAGCGCGCATGGTATAATAATCGTCGGGCGTGGTGATTTTTATGTTCTCGTACGGTCCGTCTATCATGTGAAGCGTATGACCGTAATGCTTCATCATCGTACAGGAATCGATAAAATCGAACTTGTTTTCCGATATCGCTTTTTCGTGCGCCGATAATATATCGTTTAGATAGAAGGATTGCGGTGCTTTTGCCACGCGCGAATTTTTACGCTCGGGAACGTTGAGTATATTGCCGCCGTCGTCTATCTCGACGATCGTTTCTTTAACGATGCCCGCCGTAATGCACGAACCGTAATTTTTCACGCTCTCGATATTTTCCGATATGACCTTTTCGTTTATAAGCGGACGAACACCGTCATGGATAAGAACTATCGCTTTATCTACGGTTGCCGTTTTTTTAGCGGCAACAAGCCCGTTGTATATAGATTGCTGTCCCGTCGCGCCGCCGGGAACTATGTCTTTGACCTTGGTAATGCCGTATCGCTCGACAAGAAAGCGCATCTTATCTATATACTCTTTAACGCAAGCAATAACTATTGCGTCGATATTTTCGCAGCGCTCAAAATGTTCGAGCGTGTGAATTATGATCGGCTTGCCGTGAATGACGAGAAACTGTTTGGGAATATCCCTACTCCTCATTCTGCTACCGACGCCACCGGCAAATATAACGGCTATATTAGCTATTCCTTGCATTTACAGCACTCTCCTTTCGGCAATGAGACAATCCTTTTTTTACTTATACGCCCGCGACCGCAAGCAAAATAATATATGATTGCGCACCAAACGATTTCGTATACAAAGCCAAGATGAAATCTGCGAATTAGCTGCTCCGCAATCGCGAAGAAAACGATGGGATAAATAAGAAGACAATAAATGAGCCAAGAGAACGCATTGTTACGTTTTTTTGCGCGCTCAAAAAGAAAACCGTAAAAAGCCCCGATCGCAAACGGAAAAATTATCACGCCGAAATATCCAAAGTCCTGTACGTACGGATACATTGCCGAATATATGTTTGATACGTAGACATAGCCGTTTGGCGACGTAAATATTATCATCTCGTCAAATCTTGCTATATCCGCCACCCCTTGAATTTGAGCCCCAAACGGACTTAGAAGCGTATTTAAAAGATTGATAAACGTGCTGAACGTCGATGCACCGTAATACAGCTCCCCGTCGAATTTTTGCAACCATAGATTAAAATTATACAGACCCGAACCGCCGTATATACTGATTGCGCGCGTAAAGTCGGACGAGTACTGCTTAGCCTTCCCCATAAGGAAGAATATTACCACAACTATCATGAGCAAGATGATGACGCGAAATACAATTTGTTTATTTGCATACCGCATATTCTTACTTTTGTGTTGAAAAAATACTACGTACATGCAAATTGCGTAAATGGCAAATCTCAAAAATATATTTCTGTCGGACGACATGATCGCAAGAACAATAAAGAGTAAAATAGGCACTGCTAATCTAATAAATGTTTTGTACGGCTTGTTTGAGAACAGCTCTTGCAAAAAGCGAAATAAACTGATATATGCGATTGCCGTAATGATTTCCCGCATTTGATTGAAAACAAATCCGGGTGAATAATTGTTGTTTACAACATTATTGTAGATATTGCGAAGCATAGTGCTTAACGACGACGACAAGCCTACGTCCATCACTAATTTTAAAACGTACAAAACCGTACATACCAGCGAAATCAACAACAAGGAGTTAGTGGGATATCTCTTTCTGCTCGGATTTGTTCCGTATAGCTCGCTTTTTTTAACCGTAACGACCGAATTCTCCGGGTATTTTGCGGTAGTCTTGCGAAAGAGCTTAGTAATAATAAGCATACCGCAACCGAAAGCCAACAGCGCGGTAGTTACGTATAACACAAAAATTCCGCTGATTTGCACGTTCCAGTTTTCCCAGTTGCACAGAATAATAATATACGGTAAAAATACGGCAAGACATAATAAAAACCACGGAGACAATAAGTTCCGTTTGCCTGCAAAGTACGATACGCACAGAAGTATTATCAAAATAGCAAGCATCAAAAAAGCCATCAATATAATCCCAGTAACACCTTTATAATAAAACCTGTCTTACTCTCGCCCGTATAGGAGCGTAGCAACTTATTATTCTTTATAAGTAATCGCTTATTTTTTAATTTATGAGCGTTCGCGCAAACTTCGAGCAAATAATCTTTTTTTGCTTCGTCCGGAAATTTTTCGCAAATCTCTTTTGCCGTCAAGCTTCTGCTGTTTCTGTTTTCTTTGTTGAACAACTTTCTCTTTATTGCCTTTCTACGTTTTTTTGCGCTGATTTGCGCGCCGACCACATTGTTTTCATGTTGGCGGTACTTTATAAACGAGCGCGTATCATAAATCAACCCACCGTGCACCGCCGCCACCAACGGAGCCCATACGTCGTGCATTCTGCTTCTTAATAACCGCTGAGAAGGCCGCTTGATTTCTTCGGTCAAAAGCTTGTACAGCTTACTCGTAAAAACCATGGTACAGCCGGCTATCATATTATTTTGCACGATAGCTATCGGAGTCATATTGATCTTCGCGTCTGTGGCATAACGCATTCCTATATGTTGCCCCGCTTGATCGACGCATTCTTGATTTGACCCGTATAGCAACGCGTCTTTTTCTTCTAGCATTTTTACCGCTTCGCTGAGCTTATTCGGCTCCCAGATATCATCTTGATCCGAAAACGCATAAAAGTCGAAATCATTCGAAACCGAGTATAATAAATTCATAAAGCTGTTCGCAACGCCGACGTTCTGCGCATATTCGACCTTAACGTTGGCGTGTTCGGTTTCATATGCGGAAAGTATATCCTTCGTGCCGTCGGACGATCCATCGTCACGCACGAACAAAATCACTTCTACGCCTTGCTGGTCGAGTATGCTGTCGATCTGTTCGCGAATATATTTTTCGCCGTTATAGCTACTCATTAAAACGGCAACTTTATTCATCGGCTTCACCTATATCGTCTTTGTAGAACGCCTCAAACGTATGATGCGAAACGCGCTTTTCTTCTGGCGGCAAAGTCATATAATCGCCGTATAGGCTTTTAAGATATTCGTCATAACCCGCTATTGCCTTAAACTTCTGTCCCTCAAAATCCAAATCGACGTAATCGGTATAGAGCGTTACGGGCAGAATCTCTTTAAGCCTGTACGACCCGCCGACCGCTCCTACAAATTTCGCGCTGTCAAAATCAATATCGGTATATTTTTTTAGAACTTTTGCAAAAGTTTTTTTCTTATTGATGCAGCGGCTGGCAACGTATGCGCCAAAACGCGCAGGCTCGTAATACCATGCGTGGGTTTTTGAACGGAAAAACTTTTTCCATTGCGCCGCCACCAACAACGACCGCTTGATGGACGTGGATTGAAATCTTTTTTTTGCTTCGTCGTAAGTGTCGCCCAATCCGTCGATGGGGAAAACGTCGATAAACACCCCTACGTTTAAATCGGTTTTGACTATATTCTCGTCTTTCAAAACCGTATTGGGATCGTAAACTTTGGCAGACATATCAACGTACGATTTATCGTTTTCCCATGAGCAAACGGCAAATGGGACTTCGTGCGAGGCACAATACGAAATAAATGCGTCGTAATCGGGTCGCGGCATCATTATGTCGATATCATCGTCCCACGGGATAAAGCCTTTATGTCGCACTGCCCCGAGCAATGTTCCGCCGCCCAACGAATACCGAAACCCACACTCAACGCAAATCTCGTGAACTTGCGAAAGTAATTTCAATTCGATTTTTTTAAGTTGTTCCAAATCTATTGTCTTTGTCATAATCGTTAATTCTATTTTCGAGCGAATTTTTTATATGCCCATTGCCGCATTCTATTAGGCATAAGCACGTATAAAATAAATCGAATCGTCTTAGCTTTTACATAAGACCCAAACCCGATTATTTTGTTTTTGTACATATACTTAAACAAATCCCGCTCGCTCTTATAATACTTGTATCCGCCTCGGCGTGCGAACGTCGACTCATCTATCCTCGCGCATACGAGATTTTCTTGAATATTATAAAATTTTGCGCCCGCTAAATACATACGAACCCAAAGATAACTGTCCTCGTTATAATGCCAATGCAAATACCCGCCCGCTTTTTCTACGTCGGTTTTTTTGAACATAACGGTCATATGATTGAACGGACATCTCTTTTTAAGATATTCGCAAATGTCATCATGATCACGCGGAACGTTTCGATAGCTTACCACGTTACTTACGCTATCGATAAATTCCGCAATATTTGATCCAACTATCGACAGTTCTTCGTCATTTTCAAAACAATCAAGCTGTTCCTCGAATCTGTTTTTAACACAAATATCGTCAGTGTCCATTCTTGCGATTATCTCGTTTGAACAATGAGCCATGCCTTCCTTCAACGCATTTCCCAAACCTACGTTTTGTTCCAAGCGGATAATTTTGCATCCCGATAAATCATTTTCCAGCGAATCAAGATAATCGTTTAGCTCGCTCGACACTTGCCCGTCTCGAACAATAACGTACTCGGTTGCCTTTACCGTTTGATTTTCCAAACTGTCAAGGCATTCTTTCAGTTCGCTTAGCTTTGTGTTTTTATAAACAGACATCAAAACGGAAAATTCCCGCTGTTTCGATTGTTCTTCCAAAATTTCTTCCAATTTTATCTCCCGAACACCGCACCTACGGTTTGGAACATGATACCTATATCACGCCAAAACCCGCACTTGCGTAAAGCTTGAAAGTTATACTCCATCTTGCCGGGCAGCACGTCGTTTACGTAAGTCTCGTCTGCGTCCTCGGCATTTTCGAGCAATTTGTCCTCGTCCTTATACTTAATGCTCGCCAGGCTGGTAACGCCCGCGGGCAATAACAACGTCGCCATCATTTCGTCGGTATACCGATCCACATACTTCGGAACCTCGGGGCGCGTCCCAACGAAGGTCATCGTTCCGACGAGTACGTCTATCAGCTGGCTTATTTCGTCCAAGCGTAACCGCCGTATCCGCCGCCCAACCTTGGTTATTCTGCTGTCACCCGCAACGGTTACCTGACTGCCTATCTTATCGGCGTCCGTAACCATCGTCCTGAATTTATGTATACGAAAATGCTTGCCGTACTGCGTGACGCGCTCCTGCCTGTAAAACACAGGACCTTTGCTGTCGAACTTTATCGCAATCGCCAAAATAAGAAAAGCGAGCGATAACAGTATCAACATTAAAAGCGAAACCACTATATCGAACACTCGCTTCCAAAACAGCGAGAAGTTCTTTTTCCGCAGCTTCCGCCAATACGGATACACCGCGTCGTTTTTCATTTTTTCGGGAAGCTTATCCCACTTACAAACTAACATTTATACTTTTTAACAATCCCGCAAAAGCTTTCGATAATGTACTCCACCTCGTCGTCAGTGAGACAGGTATGTAACGGCAAGGTTATCTCGTTCGCAAACTGCGCGTAGGCGTTGGGATAATTTTTGATATCGAACCCAAGCTGTTTATACGCCGTATGCATGGGGAGCGGCTTATAATGAACGTTGCATGCAACGCCCTTTTCCGCCATTTGCGTAATTATATCGTTACGCTGTTCTATCGATATGTTCGGCACGCGCGTAATATACAAATGTCCCGAAGACGTATGCTCGTTCGTATAGTGCGACAGCACCCCTATTCCGAGCGGCTTAAACGCTTTGTCGTACTTTTCGATTATTTCGCGCCGACGCTTTAAAATCTGCGGATAACGCTCGAACTGCGCAAGCCCCATAGCCGCCGCCACGTCGGTCATGTTACACTTGTACCAAGTGCCGATAATATCGTACTCCCACGCGCCGAGCTGAGTTTTTGCAAGCGCGTCCTTGTTTTGTCCGTGTAACGACAAAAGCTGTAATTGACGGTAAAGCTCCTCGTCGTCTATTCCGTCTATATGATTCCAGGTAAGCGCACCGCCCTCGCCCGTCGTAAAGTTCTTGACCGCATGAAAGCTGAACGACGAGAAGTCCGCTATGCTTCCCGCCATTTTGCCGTGCCACGCCGCACCGAACGCATGCGCAGTATCCGCTAAAACGACAATTCTTCCGATAGCTTTTTGAATATCGTTGTTCGGCTTGAACAGCTTTTTCTTTTTTTCGACGATCTCGAAGATTTTATCGTAATCGCACGGGATACCCGCCAAATCGACGGGGATGATCGCCTTGGTGCGCTCGGTGATTGCTTTTTCCAATGCGGCATAGTCCATCTCTAAACTATCCGATTGCGTATCGACGAGCACGACTTTTGCGCCGACATGACAAATGACCGACGCCGACGCGGTGTAGGTATACGCCGAAGTGATTACCTCGTCGCCCTCTCCTATACCGAGAACGCGCAACGCCATTTCTGAGCAAGCGGTCTGAGAATTAAGACAAACGCACTTAGGTGTGCCGACGTATTCGGCAATCAGCTTTTCGAGCTTCTTTACTCTCGGACCGGTAGTGATCCAACCGGACTTTAACGCTTCCGCAACCTCGTTTATTTCAAGCT
Source organism: Clostridiales bacterium (assembly GCA_014799665.1). Lineage (NCBI taxonomy): Bacteria > Bacillati > Bacillota > Clostridia > Eubacteriales > Clostridiales bacterium. The sequence continues at coordinate 318,814 of JAAVHP010000012.1, read as the reverse complement.
CGGAAATGTCCGGCGGCGAGAATTTTATATTCATCTGTTTCATTTTATGCTTTTACCCATTAAGTAAAATTTAGTGTGCTTCGCCAATTCAAGTCGGTATAAACTTGAATTTTTCTCTTTGGTATGACGGCGAAAGGGGCGTGCCGAGACAAATCCTACGAGCATTTACCTAGCGCTGTTGAAGCACGTTTGTACCCGCTAACCCACCTTAAATTCGGGCATACGTTTACAAATCTCATTATACTATATTGTTTACAAAATAGCAAGAGATTAACATAAATTAACCCAAATACTTATTTTTATTCTCTTTACACTATAGCGTATTCCGATTTTAATCGTGTATGAGCATTTCGCGGTTAATCGACGACATTTTCACAATCTACTCCGATATACCGGAATATTACCCCTTTTACATAGCCAAACTTTTTGTATATCCCATACCCGATGCCAACCCGTGTTGAACATAGGGTTGGCATCGGGCAAATCGGCAACTAACCAAAGAGGTATACGCATGAAAACACGAGTAGACATTTGCGGACTGGATACGTCCACCCTGCCCAAGCTCAAACACGAAGAAATGATGGAGCTTATAGTCAAGGCGCAGAACGGCGACGAGGCGGCGCGAGAGCTCTTTATTATGGCAAACCTGCGCCTTGTTCTTTCGGTGACGCAACGCTTCGCCGCGAAAAAGCAGAGCGTGGACGATATTTTCCAGGTCGGCTGTATCGGGCTTATTAAGGCAATGGAAAACTTCAACGTTTCGTACAACCTGCGCTTTTCCACCTACGCAGTACCCATGATAATCGGCGAGATACGCAGATTTTTACGCGATTGCTCGCCGCTCAGAGTTTCTCGGTCGGTGCGCGACACGGCGTACCACGCGCTTCAAGCCCGACAAAAAATCGAGTACGAAACGGGCGACGCGGCTACTCTCGAAGATATCGCCGCCGCCCTAGATATGCCCGTCAGAGACGTAGTGTACGCCCTCGACGGCATTTCCGATCCCGTGTCACTGTTCGACCCCGTCTACCACGACGGCGACGACACCGTGCTCGTCATGGACCAGATTGCGGGCGCGGACGACGAAAACCGATTGAGCAAGATCGACGTGGACGAAGCGGTCGAGCACCTCAGCGATCGCGAGCGCAAAATTCTTATGATGCGCTTCTACGACGGCAAGACACAAATGGAAGTATCGAAAGAGATCGGCATTTCGCAAGCGCAGGTGTCGCGGCTCGAAAAAACGGCTATCGCCGCGATACACAAAAAAGTAGTCGATTAGAAAAGACCGAAATTCCGTTTAATACACCTAACATTAAGGCGCGGCAAAAAGTCGCGCCTTTTTCGCTTCCCTATTTGCTACGCTATAAATATTTTTAAAATGCGTTAAAATGCTTGCTTGTTACGCCGCGTAATGATTTATAATACATGAAAGGAGTGAATTATGACAAAGTATAAAGCAATACCGCAAGGCTATATGACCGTCGGCGAAGTCGCAAAGAAAATGGGCATAACCGTTCGCGCATTACAATATTACGACCGCGAAGGGCTGTTCCGTCCATCCTGCATAAGCGAGGGCGGGCGGCGGTTGTACAACGACGAGGATATAATCAAGCTCCACCAATTTCTAACTCTTAAATCGCTCGGCTTTTCGTTCGACGAAATCAAAAACCGCTTGATTTCGATCGACACGCCCCAAAAAGCGATAGACGCACTTACCGAACAAGGCAATGCCGTTCAAGCGCAGATCGATACACTCGCCCGCTCTTTACAGTCGATCGAGCTATTGAAAAACGAAATTGAGCAAATGCAAGCCGTAGATTTTTCTAAGTATGCCGATATAATCGTCAACCTGCAAATGGGAAACAAGTATTACGGTCTTATAAAATATTTTGACGATAATATGCTCGATCACTGTCACAAAAAATTTGATAGAGCTACCGGCGCAGATTTTATTAATAGATTCAACGCAATTATAAGCGTAGCCGAAAAACATATCGAAAACGGCGTTTCACCGAACAGCGAACAGGGGCAAACCATTGCAAAGGAGTTTTGGCAGCTGATAACCGAATTTACCGACGGCGATATGAGTATGCTGCCGCAGTTGATGAATTTAGGAAAAACGCAAGCAAGCGACGGCGGCTTTAACAATATACAAAGCACGCTAAAAGGCTTTATCGAGCCTGCGCTTGGTGCGTACTTTAATAATTCGGGCATCGACCCTTTCGAGGGAAATAATGGATAACGTAATCGAAATTAAGCAATTATATAAATGCTACGGCGCAAACCAGGTGTTAAATGGCATTGACCTTACCGTACATAAAGGCGAAATTTTGGGTTTGCTCGGTGTAAACGGCGCGGGCAAAACCACTACTCTTGAATGTATAGAGGGCTTGCGCTCATACGATAGCGGCACAATTACGATCAACGGTAAAATAGGTATTCAATTGCAGTCCTCTACCCTGCAAGCGCACGTTAGACCCATGGAAGCGGTAAAACTGTTTGCAAAATGGACCAAGACCGCGCCCGATAACGAAATGCTGAATTCGCTCGGTATCCCCGAACTATCGAAAAAGAAGTACGCCGATTTATCGACGGGACAAAAACGCCGATTGCACCTAGCATTAGCTCTTATCGGCGATCCCGATATTATCTTTCTCGACGAGCCGACTGCGGGGCTCGACGTCGAAGGGCGCGTGTCGTTGCACGAACAGATCCGCGCGTTAAGATCTCACGGCAAAACGATAATTCTCGCAAGCCACGATATGGCGGAAGTGGAATATCTATGCGACCGAATAGCCGTTTTAAAGGACGGCTGTATCGCTTTCATCGGCACGGTTGACGAGTTTACGGCAAACGGCGGTAATAGGCATATTATCCGCATAAAAACCGCCGACGGTCAGGAAGAATACGAAACCGAAAATATAGCCGAAACGCTATTGAAAATACTGACCGACTATACGAAAAAGGGTATCGTCATAAACTCCGTTCAAACCGACATAATTTCGCTTGAACGGCATTTTATTAACGTAGTTAGGAGTGCGGAATAATGAAAGCGTTATTTTACGGAATAGGTTTACAATTCAAATTGGATATACGCAGTAAAGGTATGCTTATCACCTGTTACCTTATTCCGCTGGTGTTTTTTCTGTTTATGGGCGGGATCTTTACTTCAATCGACGCCGACGCCGCAAAAACGCTGATTTCGTCCATGACGGTATTTACGATAACAATGAGCGCACTAATGGGGCTTCCGCCCGCTCTTGCCGAGGTTTACGGCACCGACGTTAAAAAGGTTTACAAAGCGAACGGCGCGCCTATTTGGTTTGGCGTTATAACGCAGTTTATTTCGTCATTTATACATACGCTTGCGGTATGTCTTATTATTTTCGCCGTATCGCCTTTTATATTTAAAGCCGAGTTGCCCGCAGATATACTTATGTATTTTTTATCGCTCATAGCGTTGCTTGCGGTAACGCTTGCCGTAGGCTGTATTTTCGGACTTTTAATAAAGCAACAGTCGAAGCTGACTATGGCGGCAATGATAATTTTCCTGCCGTCCATTATGCTCTCGGGCATTATGTTTCCCGCAGAGCTGCTGCCCACGTTTATGCAATATATCTCTTATGCTTTTCCCGCAACGATAGCTTTTAAGGCTATGACGAGTATTCAAATATGGCACTTGCCCGTATTGGTTGCCGTCTTTGCCGTTCTTTGCGGAGTTATCGCATTGCTGTTAAAATTCAGGATAAAACGCTAATCGTTAGGGCTACACCTGTAACGCTTTCGAAATATCTTTTTTAAGGCGGTAGATTATCTTCTTTTCAAGCCGCGATATGTACGACTGGGATATGCCCAATATGTCCGCGACTTCCTTTTGCGTTTTCTCGTTCGCGCCGCCCAGCCCGAACCGCATTTGCATTATTACCCGCTCGCGCTTATTGAGCCGTTCGAGTGCGTCGTTTAACAGCTTACACTCCGCTTCGTTTTCGACTTCCTTGCCTATCGCGTCGGGATCGGTGCCGAGTATGTCCGCCATAACAAGTTCGTTGCCGTCCACGTCCACGTTGAGCGGCTCGTCGAGCGACACTTCGGCTCTAAGCCGCACCACGCGCCTTAGGTGCATCAAAATTTCGTTCTCGATACAGCGCGAGGCGTAGGTCGCCAGCTTGATATTCTTGTCCGCGTCGAACGAATTGACCGCCTTGATAAGCCCCACCGTGCCTATCGAAATAAGGTCCTCTACGTCCACGCCCGTGTTATCGAACTTGCGCGCGATATACACCACGAGCCGCAAATTATGCTCGATGAGCAGGGTTTTGACCTCGGGATCGGATTTGAGCCGAGCGAGCGCCGCCGCTTCCTCCTGCGGCTCCAACGGGTGCGGTAAGCCTTCGCTTCCCGTTACGTAGTCGAGCTCTCCGCCCGAGTTCTTAACGGCAAGCACCCGCTTGATCGCGTTCATAATCTTGTTAATCAGCATACGACCTCCGATATCGCTACGGGATTAAGCAGCAGCTCGTGTTCCTTGGTGAAAGACCTGCCGCCGACCAAACCTATCATTGCATTTATTTTATGCGCCTGCCTGTCCGTATAGACCGTTATTGCGGTCGGTTTGATTATAAAAATATCCGTACTTCCCGCCGCCGTGCCGATAGAGGTTTTTCGTAGCCTAGGAAGGGTTTTGACGAACTCGACCGCCGCCGCGCCGTCGAGCTTTTGGGTGAACCTATCGACGTCGGTTATTATTATCGGCAAGCCCGTAGTCGGGTCGAAAACACTGTTGCCCGTATCGAGGAACGCCGAGAACTTCATTGTAGAGCCGTAAGCCGTAACCTCTATCCCGTACTCGTACGGCTCTCTCGCCCGCTTCAACCGCATTTTGGAAATGCAGTACCGCACAGCCGTATACACGACCGCCGCCGTGCCGAGCGTTAGGAACAGCGGGTATTTTAGCGAGAACGCCTGCGCCGCAACAGTGTTTCCATACAGTGCGAGCCCCACGGCATAGCTCGCCCCGCCGAACGCAAACGTAGCGCCTAAAAACATAAGGCCGGACAGCACCGCCCGCGGCGTTTTGACGAACAGCATCACGGACAGCACGCCCCACAACGCGAGCTTGACTAAAATCTGCGTCGTCGCGTTAAGTCGCATAAACGGATAGAACACGGCGACGACGGTACCCACAAGGCTTGCCAAAAGGTTGCGCCACACGCACGGGGCTTTATGCGCAAGCCGCGCCGCCGCAGACGCAGCGAGGTAGGTCAGCAAAAAATTATCGGCAATAACGAACTCTATGTACATGGCGTTATTTTAGCAAACCACAAACGAATTGTCATAACAATTATGTCGAAACGCCGAACGCATTTTATCTGTTTTGCACCTATTTTGTCAAAGAAGAAATCGCGTATTATCGCACGCAGTTGACAACACGGCGCGAATTTGCTAATATATTTACGGATAACGCTATTCGAGGGCTAAATTGTTTATTTCTTCTGTCACATCGATATATTATGCGTTGGCGGGCGGAGTGTACGGCTGTATTCTCGCGATACTTATGCTTGTACTTATTTTCGGCTTGCGCGCGCGGCGGAACGTAAAGAAAGAAAAAATTACGAGCCTGCCCGACGGTTTCTCCCCCCTCGACGTCAAGCGTATTTTTATAGGCAGAACGTACGCGCGGCGGCTCACCCGCGCGCTTATCGTGCATTGGGCTAACCGTGGCTTAATAACCGTTAAATACGTAAGCAAGTACAAGGTCAGAATACACAAAGTAAAAAGTATGCCCAAGCACGACAACGAGAAAGCTGTGTTTTTCGACCGCGGAACGTACGTGCGCGAGTACGACTTTTTCCACGCCGCTTGCAAAAAGTTCAACAGCGGCCCGATCGATTTGAGACAACCCCTTTTCAGCAAGGAAAAGGAAACGAACATACGCAAGAAGTACGCTACCCGCGAGGACGAGGGCGTGTATTCGGCAAAGCACTTTACCTTGAAGCTTATTACTATACTGCTCTCGTTGATCCCGAGCGTGCTGTGCGTTGTGTGGAGCGCCGTATACGAGGGACAATTCATGTCCATAGCGGGCGTCGGCACGTCGCTTATTGGCTTATTCGTATTGATGTTCATAAACGATATGCCGAAGCTTTTCAAAGCGGTATGGTGCGGCGGCTGGCTAGCCGGCTCGGTTGCTTTTATTATGGCGGGATTTTCTTGGAGCTTCGACCCGCTTGGCATAATCTACGTAGCAACGATAGTTCTCTTTGCCGGTCCGCTGTTCCTAGTGCGGTTCGTCGACTACCGCGAAAAGAACAATCTTGCCGACTACTCCGACCTTATTAACTACCGCAAGTTCTTTCTGTGGTCGTCCGCGTCCGATTTGAGCACGGTCGACTACTACGAAGTTTTGCCTATGCTGTACGCATTCAATATTAAACGGTTCGTAAAGCACAAGTTTATTAAAACTGCTCCGCCCAAGTGGTACAAGGACGACGAGGCATTACAGGGGGCGTTGATTTAACATGAGCTTGGTCAACTTGATTTTATGCGTTCTGCTTATAAGCGTGACGTTGGTTGTTCCTCTAACCGCCATAATCGTCGGCAAGGTCAAGCTGAAACGCGCGCTCCGTCCCGTCGAGTTCTATCCGCCGCGCGGCTACTCGCCCGTTGACGTGCTTTTCGGCTACTACGGACACAATAAAACGGCACACGACATAATCAACCCGCTCATGCTTTATTGGGCGGATCGCGGGTTTATAACGATCGAGGAAGACTGCAAGCGCGGGCTCAAACTGACTAAGCTTAAAGATCTTACCCCGCCCGACTTCGATCTTTTACACGGCACGCCGCGGCGTGTGCTTGCAAACTACGAGTACGAGAAAGAGCTTTTCGATCAGATCTTTTTAGGTAGCGACGTGTTCTACACGCTTGCCGCGCCATCGTCTTTCCTCGACAGTAACAAGGAATTCATTAAGAAATGCAACGACAAAGCCAAGGAGTGCCGCACGCCGCTTAGCAAAAAGCTATACATTATGTCTACGGCATTGGCGATCGGGATGCTGATAATCGTAACGATTATTTGCGCGCTTACGCAGGGGGATTTTCTTTACGTGGCAATGGTATTCCCTATCGTTGCGGTAATATTCAGTAGGTTCGCACCGTTTGACGGGCAATGGCGGTATTTCCAGTTCATATTCTTCGGCGCCTGGGGCGGGATACCGTTTGCGGCAGTGCTCGGGTTTGCACAGGGGTTCGATACAAAATTTCTTCTCGCCGCGGCGTTCGTTGTTTGCGTGGTCGTGAATATTATAGCGCGGAAAATCGATATACGTACCAAAAAAGAAATAGCGGTGTACGGCAGGATAGCTTCGTTCAAGACCTTCCTGCTCGAAGCCGAGATAGCGCGGCTCGAACTGCTCGTCGAAGAAAACCCGCATTATTATTACGATATACTGCCGTTCTGCTACGCGCTGAATATCACCGAAAAGCTCAAACCCAAGTTTGACCGTATTATCATGGAAGGACCGAGCTGGTACCTCGGCGAGCTCCGCGACAAGCTTATGTTTTAACTTCTTTCTTGTGAACAAGAAAGAAGCAAAGAAAACTTTTACGTTAAATACAAAAAGAGTGGTTGAACTTAACCATTCTTTTTATTAATATCCGTATTCTTGCCTTCCCCTCAGGGGGAAGGCTATCGTTCGTTTAAATTTTCCACATACCACAAAAAGAGTGGCTAAGATTAACCACTCTTTCGTTATTTTTGCTTAAAGTTTTTTTCGCTTCCTTTTTGTTCACAAAAAAGGAAGAAAAATTACTTACGTTTATTAAGCTTGCTCAGCCACGAAGTATCGCTGTCGTCGTCAAGCCCGACGTAGCCGTTCCCGTCGTTACGGCGCGGCGGATGTTGCGGCTGCGGCGTGCCCTGCGGCGGATAGTTAAAGAATGTCTGTTGCTGCGGTACGCCCTGCGGCTGCTGCGGTTGCTGTTGCTGTTGAGGATAGCCGTTATTACCAATGGGATAACCGCCGTTATTTTGGTATCCACCGTTCTGGTAACCGCCGTTGTTCGGGTATCCGCCCTGATTGCCGTACGGATTCTGTTGTACGGGATATCCGCCACGGTTTTGCGGCTGGATAAGCGGCTGCTGCTGAGTGCGCTGCGCAGGCGCGGAAGGTCCGCCCTTCTTGAACCCGGTAGCAACGATAGTGACCTGTATCTCGTCTTTGAGCGCGGGAACAATCGCGTGCCCGAATATGATATTCGCGTCGGGCGCGCAGATATCGCGAACGAGCTCGACCGCCTGCGACACCTCGTCCATCTTGATCTCCCTGCCCTCAACGTTGACGATAGCGCGGGTCGCGCCCTCGATAGAGGTATCGAGCACGGCGTTATTGACGGCTTTCTTGACGGCGTCGACGGCACGGTTCTGACCGCTCGCACGCCCAATGCCCATAATGGAATCGCCGCCCTGTTCAAGCACGGTGCGGATATCGGCAAAGTCGACGTTGATACGTCCGGGGTTGGCTATAAGATCGGTAAGCGCCTGCACGCCCTGACGAAGAATATCGTCGGCGTACTTGAACGCTTCCTGCGTGGTCATGTCCTTGGCAAAGGTCGCAAGCTTCTCGTTAGGCACAATGATGATCGAATCAACGTGCTCGCGGAGCTTGGCAATACCCATTTGCGCATTGCGCATACGAATCTCGCCCTCGAACTTGAACGGCGTAGTAACGAACGCAATCGTGAGCTTGCCAAGGCTGTGCGCGATCTCGGCAACGATAGGCGCGGCGCCCGTGCCCGTACCGCCGCCCATGCCTGCGGTAATGAACACGAGATCCATGTCGTTGATAAGCCCTTTGAGCGTTTCGCGGCATTCCTCGGCGGCAAGCCTGCCCTTTTCGGGGTTAGCGCCCGCGCCGTAGCCCTTGGTTATGTTCGAGCCGATCTGAACGCGCTTTTTCGCTTTACTGATACGCAACGCCTGACGGTCGGTATTGATTGCCATGAACTGATCGACATTGACGTGCGCTTCGATCATATTATCGACGGCGTTACTGCCGCCGCCGCCCACGCCGACTATAACGATCTTAACGGGCGAAGTCGACTGCTCTTCCGCGTTCATGCCGTTGCTGTTTCGTATGCTTTCAAAAGTAGCCATATCTACCTATCTCCTTTCCTGGAACCTATCTCTTAAACCAACGCTTGATCTTGCCGATCATGCTAATGCTCGTATCTGTATTGGACAAAACCATATCCATAAGCCCGAGCGGCGCAGACAGCTGCGGGCGCGTAAGCGTGGGTAATTGCGGCTTGACCGCCACGACTTCGCGGTGCAGGCATTCCGACAAATACTCGCTTGCCCCGCGTATATAATTGAGCCCGCCGCCCGTTATCGAGAGCGGAACGAACTCCGGATATTCGTAATCACAGCCTTTGAGCGCTTTTTCGATATACCTTGCGAGCCGCTCTATTTCAAGCCTCACCGCGTTATTAACGTCGGTCACGCCGTAAGAATGCACCTCGTTATCGATCTCAACGTTATATGTCGTTTGCATGATCACCGACGGATCGTTCTCGGGCGGAACGTAGTCGGGTTCGAGCGAGAGCACCACTTTGTGTTTGAGCCGCTCCGCCTCGCGCATGGAAATGTCGAACAATTCGGCAAGCGCCGCCGTTATGCGCGCGCCGCCCCACGAAAAGTAATACTGCCGGCACAGTCCGTCGCCGCGCCCGATCGTGAGCGCAGTGCCCAAAGCGCCGATATCGGCGAGCATAACGCACTTATCGCGCGTGTAATCGTCGAACAGGAACAATATCTCGGCGAGCGACGCCGATACGTATTCTACCTCGGGCACGTCCGCGCTGTTCACCGCCGTCGTCACGATATCGATAAACTCGCGCTTGGCGAGCATATATGAAATACTGCCCGAAAGCCGCGTCGACATGAGCCCTACGGGCGCAACGAGCTTGTGCTCGTCGTCAAGCGAGAAATGCACCGCTTGAATATTAATGACCGACCAATCGAGATCGGCTTTGTACTTGTTACCGCTGTCGAGAAGAACCTCTACGTCCTGCTCGGTCACGCGCCTGCGGCGGTTGAGCGAAATGGATACGTCGTTCACTACGCAGGTCGAGAAATCGTTGGGCACGCCCACGTACAGCTTGTCCACCGTAACGCGCGCGCTGTTTTCCGCGCTCGAAATCGCCGACACGATCGCGCTCTGCAACCGCTCGGGATCGAGCCACACCCCGCCCGAAAAACCGGCATACTCACACACCCCGATTCCGTCGATGCAGATCGAGTTGTTTATCCCGCGACTACCGATCAAGACAGTTATCTTGCTCGTGCCGAAATCCAATATCGCAACGCTCTGTTTCAATTCAAACCTCTATTGACCTACCAATGTCTATTGTACACCACGTGCAAACGTTTGTCAAGTTCTCGGTAAAACATACCGAAAACAGTTTTAGGCATTCTCGCCGTAGTTCTCTAAGTAGTAAAGCTCGTCGGAATAGTATTTGATACTCCCGTCCTCGCGCTTGCCTATCTCCGCGCCGACCGCCGTGTACGAGCTCCGCATATCGCCGTCGCCGCCCTTGTATTCCCAAACGCGTATAAGCCCCGAAATCTTGTTTATCTCGGCCTTCGTGTCGGCGAAAATATCGAACCCGCGTTCGAGGAACTTCGCAAAATCATCCACACTACCGTGTATCTCGATCGAACAGCCTGAGCTCATACGGATATAAACGTACCCCTCGCGCGTAAGATCGATAAACCGAACGTGACTCGAAATCTGCCTGTCGATAAGCCCCTTGTTGCGCATGACCGATATGTACGTCTCGATTATCTTGCGGTCGTAGCTGCCCGCGGACTGGAAATACGCGCCGACCGCCGTCGCCGTCGGGTTGTTCGTCTTAACATTGAAAACGTCGCCCGCGGCTTCCGCGCTGCTCTCGCCTATGCGGCAGGACGAATAGCAACGGTAATACCGCCCGTCGTTCTCGTACTGGAACATTCGTTCGTACACCACGTAGTTTACGGACACTCGGTCGGGGAACTTGCGCTCCACGTTGATCACCCCGACGTTAGGGAACGCGCGCTCTACCTTGTTTTTGACTTCTTCCTCGTCTACGAAGAAAATAGAACTGTTACGCTTGATATCCGCGGCTTCGATCACGTAGCTGTCGTAATCCAGCCCGCCGTCGGTATACCCGTAATAATTATAAGCTTCCACGTTGCGCACAAGAAAAGTAGCTCCCGTCGCCACGATAATGACGATAAGCGCCAGCACCACCGATAATAATACGATAAGCCTCTTATTACGCATACACATAAATTATATCAAACGCAAATATAAAAATCAAGTGTTTCCCTTACTTCTTTGAAAAGAAGTAAGCAAGAAACTTTTAGTGTCGGGTGTGGAATTGAGTGGTATGTTTTACTTTACACCCGAGTAATTTCATTACATTATAAATAACTTAACGCCATTCTACCCGTTTTTCTGAGCGTAAGCGAAGAATCTCATTAAAAAGAACATACAATAAATGAAATGCACCTCAAAGTTTGCACAAAACTTTATGATGCATTTCAAAATATATTAATAATTATTATCTAACTACTATTCTATTCTTCGCTTAATATCCGCGCCGAGTGCGGAGAAGGTCGTTTCAATACTTTCGTATCCCCTGTCTATATGCTCTACTCCGTGGACGACAGATCTGCCGTCCGCCATGAGCGCGGCAATGACGAGCGCTGCGCCGCCGCGAAGATCGCACGCTTTAAGCACTGCGCCGTGCAATTCTTTTACGCCGTTTATCACGGCTATTCTGTCCTTTACGGTTATGCTCGCGCCCATTTTAAGCAGCTCGTTGGTATAGCCGAACCGATTTTCGAATAGATTTTCGACTATTACCGAGCTGCCGCTCGACTTTAACAGCATGGCGCAAAACTGCGGCTGCATATCGGTCGGGAACGCGGGATATACGTTGGTTTCGAGTTTATGTATGGGCTTGGGTCTGCCGTCTGAGGTAATGCGCACCGAGCCGCCGCGGAAATTGAGCCTTGCGCCCGTTTTCTTTAACCGCTCGGTTATTCCCAAAATATGTTCGGGCACTATATTATTCACTATCACGTTCCCACCCGTCGCGCCGACGGCGGCAAGCACCGTGCCGGCGCAAATACGATCGGGCATGGGGCGGTAGGTACAGCCGTGAAGCTTTTTTACGCCTTCTATCTTAATGACCGAGCCGCCCGCGCCGCTCACCTGTCCGCCCATAGCGTTTATAAAGTTGGCAAGGTCGACGATCTCCGGCTCGCGCGCGGCATTGACGATAACCGTTTCGCCGTCCAAAAGTGCGCCCGCCATCATTAGGTTTTCGGTCGCGCCCACCGACGCGAAGTCGAGATTGATGACCGCGCTCGACATTTGCGAGCCGTCACAGCATATAACTCCGCAATCGTCGATAATATCGACCGACAAACCTTTCAGTCCCGCAATATGTAAATCTATAGGTCTAAGTCCTATCTCGCACCCGCCCGGATGGCTTATATACGCGCGTCTGCACCGCGAAAGAATCGAGCCCAGTATGAATATCGACGAGCGCAATTTGCCCGTTAGATCCGAATTTATGACGTTTAGCGCGATATCTTTACAACACACGGTCAAATCGTCGCCGTAGAACTCGGCAAAACAGCCCAAATGCCGCATAATGTCGAGCATGGCGTCGATGTCGCGCAAATGCGGACAGTTCTTTATAGTAACGGTGTCCTCAGTGAGAATACACGCCGCGATTATGGGCAGCGCCGCGTTCTTTGCGGTCTGCACGGTCACCTCGCCGCTTAATTGCTTTCCGCCGTCGATAACAAGTTTTTGCATACGCTTTTCCATCCTATACAATCTTTTTTAGTATATGACAGCGTATCGACAAGCGTGTTAATTATAAGGTTACAATTGTTCACCGACGTCACTTCGTGACACCTTCCCCCTGAGGGGAAGGCTGATAACGACAAAATTTAGCAGAGCCCTCATCCGTCGGCTCGTTCCTCGCCGCCACCTTCCCCATTTGGGGAAGGCTGTTGTTTGTTTTACTTTTCCACACAAAAAGAAATGCGCGGTATTTCTACCACGCATTCTAAAACTTAAAGTTTTCTTGCTTACTTCTTTTTCAAAAGAAGTAAGGAAACACAACTACTAGTCATCGTCGCGACCGGGCTTCTTGCCGTTCAAGCGGCTTCTGAGCTTATCGAGAACGAGCTGGTTAGCGAGTCTACGCACCTTATCGGACGCTTCGGTTTCAGCGATCGTAGTGAACTCTTGCGGCAAGATATCGCGCAAAATCTCGTCAACGCGGTCCTCGCTTACGCCGCCGTCGCCGAGCTGTTCGACAAGCTGTTCCATTATAAGCTTGTTAGCGACCTGCTTAGCGAGCTTATCCGCCATATCCATGGCGTCGGTAGTCGTCATTGTGGGATCGAGCCCGTACTCGCCGTCGCCGCCAAGCTTGCTCGCCTGTTCGTCGATTATCGCGTCGAAGTCAGTCTCGTAGCGCGACGCGGGCGTCAGGATCTGCTCGGTGATAACGTCGCTGTGCGCGACCGCCGTATCGTTCACGTCATCGAACTCGTCTACTACGGGCGGTTGCTCGACTACCGTCGGCTTTTTGGCGCGGGGCTTGCTCGAAGTCGATTTCTTAGCGCCGCTTGCGGACGACTTTTTCGCACCCGACTTAGCGCCACTGCCCGAGCCGGGCTTTCTTCCGCGCTTAGCGGCGGATTTTGCCGCTGCGGGCTTAGGTGCCGCAGGTTTTGCTGCCGCAGGCTCGACTATGCCCGCTATCTCGTTAAGTTGCTCTTTTAGATCGGAAAGGCTATCCGATAAGCCCGCATCCGAACTGATGTCGCGCGCTTCCTCGCGTTCCGCAAGCACGGTTATCTCGTCGCGGAGCCTGGATATAGCGTCGAGTATCAACGCGTTCTCCTTGCTCGGTTTTTCGCGGCTGAGTTCTTCGCGAAGGTCGGCAAGTTCGGCAAGGATACTGTCGTTATCCGCTGCACTGCCCGACTGGACCATAACTTCGCGCAACTTGGCTACCTCTTCGGCAACCGCGTCAGACGAAGCGATTTCGGCTTTAAGGCTTTCGAGCTCGTCGCTGATATTGGTATTGACGTTCTCGCTCAGATACTGGTTCTGGCGTTCGAGAAGCTTCGCCATCTCCGACATGAAGTTGAGCGAAGTCATATCCGCGTCGCGCTGATTAGCCATGTCGGTGCGAATACTGTCGAGTTCTTCGAGTATCCTGGACGATGCACCCGCGCTGTCAAGCTCGGTCACGCGGTCGCCCAACGCATCGATACGATCGTTAATGGTGTCGACCGCTTCGGCGTTCGCTTCGATCGTAGCTTTCAAGTCGTTGAACTGCTCGGTGATAGCATCGAGGTCGCTCGACGAACCGACTGCCGTTACATGGTCGCGCAGCGAGCCGAGCTCGTCAAGTATGATATTGTTGTAGCTCTCGTAGTTAGACTCGCCCGAATTAGGATCGTTGATGTTAGCCATGCTGATAGCGAACAACTGATCGCGGAGCGATTGGACCTCGACCAAAAGCTGTTCATCACTCGACTTGTCGGTCTTTTCTGCTACGTGCTTGACTTCTTCTATTTGCTCGCGCAGTGCCTGGAACTCGTCGCGAAGTGCGAGTATCTCGCTCATTACGCCGAGATCGGGTTCTTCTTTGAGCGCTTGCACGTCTGTCTTGATCGTCGCAAGGTCCTCGCTCACGCCGGCAAGGTTGTCGGTCGAAGCAAGCATTTCGCGAAGCTCTGCGATCTCGTCACGGATAGCCGCAACTTCCGCTACGCCACCGTTCTCCGCCGATACGGTGGTAAGCGAACGGAGCTGTGCAATCTCGTCGCGGATCTCGCCGAGTTCTTCGGCAAGCCCGCTCTGCGGAACAGCTTCCGCCTGTTCGCTCGCGAGCGCCTCGCGGATCGCCTGCACAGTTTCTTCAAGCGTGGGAGCCTGACCGTAGGTCTTGGTCATAGCGACTTCATCGCGAAGCGCGCGGATCTCATCGATAAGCGCGGCGTAAGAAGTATCGCCGTTTTCGTCGGTCGTAGGCGCAGAAGAAAGCGCCATATCGCGCACTGCGTCTTTGAGCTCGGTAAGCTCGGCACGGAGCCCTTCGTAGCTCTCGGAACGGAGTTGTTCGTTCTCTGCGCGCAATGCTTCTATCTCGGCGCGGAGCGCGTCCATATCCGCATCGCCCGTAAACGTAGGCTCTTGCGCTTGAGCTTCCTCGCGGGAAGCGATCGCGCTGTCCGCGATGTCGTCGATAGCGAGCTTGATATCGTATATTTCGTTATGCAGTTCGTCGAACCGTTCGGTGAGCGTCATTGCGCCTACCGTCGCGTCCTCGTCACCGATCGGTGTTTCGCGGTTAAGGCGCAACTCGTCGAGCGCGGCGTTGATGTTATCGAACTGCTCCATTATAGGCGTGAGGTCGATAGCTCCGCCGTCCTGCTCGGCATAAGCATAAGCTTCACCGTCCTCGGTCGCTTCGGTCGCTGCGCCGCCGCGTTCTTCGAGCAGCGCGCGGATCTCCTCTACCTGCTCGGCGACTGCGGACAGTCTGTCCTCACCGACGAGTTCTTCTATGCGAGAAATATCGTTTTTGAGATTGATTATCTCGTCGAGCACTACGTCGAGCTCCGCCGAAGCACCGCCCTCGCCTTCCTCGCCCTCGGCTGCGCCGATGGTCGTTCTGCGGCTGATAAGGTCTTTAAGCTCGTCGACGTTGCCGCTGAGCGCCGTTTGATCGGCACGGAGTGCGGTGAGCTCGTCGAGTATTACATTGAAATCGTCGTTGCCGTCAACAGCGATCTCGCCCTCAGCTTCTTCGCCGTCCTGCGGGATCTCTTCGCCGTTCGACGCCGCACCGAGTACCTCGTCCTTGAACGCGAATACTTCATCTCTAAGCGAAACTATCTCGTTGAGCACAAGGTTGATTTCGCCGTCGGTAGGCGCGGAACCGGCTTCACCCATAGGAAGATTGATTATATCCTCGCGAAGCGCGCGAATCTCGTCGAGTATGTTGCCGGAAGATATAGCGGCAAGTTCATTCTTGATCGCTTCGAGCTCGCTCGAAACCTCGTCCTGATCGACTATGCGCGCGGCTTTAACGTCGTCGCGAAGCGAAAGGATCTCCTCTACGGTATCGTACTCGGCTTGAGCTTCGAGCCTGTCGCGAATAAGCGCGAGCTCGTCCAAAACAGCCTGTAAGTCAGACGATTGCGAAGCGGCTTGCTCGCCCTCGGCTTCTTCCATACCCTCCTCGTCGGCGGGAGCGGTCATGGCGAGCATATCGTCGATCGAGGCTTGGAGCGCAGCGAGTTGGTCGGCAAGCCCGTCAAGCGCGGCTACGTTTACGTCGTTGGTAGACTGAGCGTTGCTCTCGATTGCGCCGAGCCGCTCGCGTATCTCGGATATTTCGCTGAGAAGCGCGTCACGGGTTTCGCTGTCCACACCTGCCGCCGACATGTTCTCGTCGAGCGTGGAGATATGGATCTCCTCGCGGATACCCGAAACGGTATCTATAATTTCCTGCTTATTGAGCGCCGCAAGATTTTCGTAGTCCTCGATCTTGGCGAGCACTTGCTCGACGTCGCTGACAAGCGCGGCAAGCGTATCGGCATCCGATTCCTTTTCCGCCTGTTCGTCGAGAATTTGCTTAATGTACGCAACGTCCGCGGCAGTCGCTTCGGTGAGCGCGGTGACATCCTCGTCCGCAGCCGCGCTTTCTGCGCCCTGACCGTTCTTGACCGCTTCGAGGTTCTCGGCAAGCGCATTTACCGCGTCGAGAATAGCGGCAACAGTGTCACGCGTATACGTAACATCCTCGGCTTGCGGCAAGAGCGCAATCTGGTCGAGTATCGAATACGTATTGTCGCGCGCGGTGATCAAGTCGTCGGCTTGGGGAATAAGCGGAAGCGTATCGAGAATAGTGTTGATACCCTCTTTGATCTCGGTAAGTTCCGCGCCGCTCTCGGCGGGTTCCGCAGTTTCTTCTGTGTAGCTTACGCTATCCTCGGTTGCCGCGCCCTCACCCGCGCCGTCGAGCCTGTCGAGTATGGCGTTGAGCTGTTCGGTGATGGGAGTGAGTGCGTCGAGCGTAGCGGTAGCGGCGTCGCGTGCCGAAGCCACATTATCGTTGATCGCAGCCACGTTATCGTTGATCGCAGCAATATTGTCGCCGAGCGCAGTGACCGTATCGGTGTTGTTTGCAAGGCTGTCGTTTACGAGCGCCATGCTCTCAGTGACCTGAGCCATGCTGTCGGTGAGGCCGTTTACGCCCTCGCTGACGTTAAGCACGCTGTCATACACGGCAGTAACGTTGCTCGATACGGAAGCCATGCTGTCCGCAAGCGGCTGAACGTTTTCTTTGATTATGCCCGCGTCCTCGACGATAGCGTCGATTCGCGCAGATATGTCGTCAAGATAAGCCAAAACGCTCTCGTTGGCATTTTGCTCGGTCTCGCCTGTTTGACCGCTCGCGTTGTTTTCCGCTTGTTCGCGCATATACGCGACATCGGCTCGGAGCTGCTCGATCGCCTCCGCCATAGCGTAACTGTCGGCGGGAGTTTGAGCGATAACGAGTTCTTTGATAGCCTGCGTGTCGGCAAGAATTTCCGCCTTGACGCTATCGAGCGTGTCGACTATAGGCAGCGCGTACACCATATCCGAAATGGTGAGGAGGTTATCCTTGATAGCCTGCGTTTCCACAAGGATATCGTTCTTAACAGCCTGCGTCTCGTTAATGATATCGGTTTTAGCGGCTTGCGCCTCGTTAATGATATCGTTCTTAGCAGCTTGCGTTTCGGAAATAATATCGTTCTTGGCGTTCTCGACCGTTTCGGCGGTCAAGCCATCGCCCAAGCGACTTATAATATTGGTTTCCGTTTCAATAATAGCATTCGACAAATCCTCGTACAGTTTATCGAACTGCGTATTGAGCTCGCCGAGGAGTCCGCTTATCTTGTCGCCGTCGCCCTCGTTTACTTCGTGTACCGCGGCGGAACCCGTCAAACCGATGATATCGGTGCGGAGCTCGCCTATCTGTGTAAACAACTCGTCGTACTCGTCGAGCTTGTTTTTGATATACGCAAGGTCGTCTATCGTTTGCTGCTTATCGTCGTCGCTCATTATAGGCGCGTCGACCGTAATAGGCTCTTGTATCTTCTCGGAAATGTCTACGAGCTTGTTCGAAATGTCCAAATAGGAGTTACGAAGCTCTTCGAGCGCTTCCGACATATCAGGCGTTTCAGTGACCGACGCGAGCTGAGCGCGAAGCTCCTCGATAGCAGCGAGCACTTCGCTCGGCTGAGCGACGGCTTCCTCTACAACCTCGGTCTGTTCTTCAACTGCCTGTTGTTCTTCTGCGGGCTGTTCTACCTCAGCTTCCGCGCCTGCCTCGGCTTCGGGCGAAGCGATGCAGTTAAGCACGGCTTCTTTGATTTCTTCTAGCTTGTCGAAAATGCTTTCAACAGCTTCCTCCGACTGCTCCTCCGTGTATACGGGAGTGTCGATATCGGGAAGAACGTTAAGATCACTTACGGTCAAGCCGGTGAGCTCGTCGATAAGCTCGTTAAGCTCGTCCTTGCTGTCCTCGGGCTTGCTTTCGCCGTCGCCGATTAAGATTTTGGTTATCTTCTCGACGATAGCTGCATTGGCTTGCTGTCTGGTGTTGCCCTCAAGCGTGTTAACAGCCGCTACGATATCGGGCAGATAGTCGCCGTACTTATCAACGGGTGCTACCGCGA